>CAZIKJ010000271.1:0-8706 GCA_964539685.1 uncultured Pelistega sp. | reverse complement strand
CCTTACGAGGGATTGTTGCTTGGCTTTTAAATCACTCAAGCACTGTCAAAAATAAGTAGTTTAACCTTCCATCAACTCCGCAGCCGGGTCTTCTTTCTTCGGTGCTTTAACCAAGTCTTCGCGCTTGATACCAAGCCACATCGCAATGGAAGAGGCAACGAAGACGGAAGAGTAAATACCGAACCAAATACCAATAGTCAGTGCCATGGCAAAGTAATGTAGGCTTGGACCACCAAAGAATAACATAGCAAGCACCATCATCTGGGTTGAACCATGGGTAATAATGGTACGTGAAATGGTCTGTGTAATTGAGCTATTGATGACTTCAACCACGCTTGATTTACGTTGTTTACGGAAATTCTCACGGATACGGTCCATAATCACCACCGATTCGTTCACGGAGTAACCGAGTACGGCAAGGACACCAGCAAGTACGGGTAAAGAGAACTCCCACTGGAAGAAGGCAAAGAAGCCTAGGATAATCACCACGTCATGCAGGTTGGCGACGACACCAGCGATCGCAAATTTCCATTCAAAGCGGAAGGCTAAGTACAGACAGATACCTAAGACCACAAAGATAAAGGCATTCAAACCATTCTGGTAGAGTTCATTACCAATTTGTGGGCCAACAAATTCCACGCGGGTAAGTGTTACGCCATCATCATAGGATTGCAAGGCTTTTAAGATATCTTCGCTTTGCTGGGCTGAGGTCTTGCCTTCTTGAATTGGCAAACGAATTAAGACGTCTTGCGCAGTACCGAAGTTCTGTACTTGGAAGTCCTTATAACCTAAATCGCCTATCGCCTGACGAGTGTGCTCAATATTCGCTGTCTGGGCGTATTTGGCTTCAATAACAGTACCACCAGTAAACTCAACTGAGAGGTTAAAACCGCGTGTCACAATAAAGAAAACCGCCAAGATGAAGGTCACTAAGCTGATCAGATTTAGGATCAGCGAGTACTTCATAAAGGGGATGGTTTTACGGATTCTGAATAATTCCATTGTTCTTTCCTAGATGTTCATCCGCCTAAACGACTGATAAACACATGTGCATCTTAACTGGGTCAGTATGACGCTGGTGTCTAGTCGCACTTGCCACTAGACACTGGGTTAATTGATTAATCTTTGCTGTCCGTGGCATCAGGTTTCCAGATGGTACCAATAGCCAGGTTTTTCAGTTTCTTGCGGCCACCATACCAGAGGTTAACTAAGGCACGTACGCCGACAACCGATGAGAACATCGAGGTTAAAATCCCTAAGCAATGGACTACGGCGAAACCACGAATCGGGCCTGGACCACTGAAAACCAGTAGCGCCACACCGACAACTAAAGAAGTGATGTTCGAGTCTAAAATGGTGCCCCAGGCTTTATCGAAACCAATATTAATCGCTTGTTGTGGTGATGCGCCATTACGCAGCTCTTCACGAATCCGTTCATTAATCAGTACGTTGGCGTCAATTGCCATACCTAGTGTGAGTGCAATCGCCGCAATACCAGGTAGGGTTAAGGTCGCCTGCAGGATTGATAGCAAGGCTAATAGGAGCAAGATGTTAAAGGTTAAACCGATTGCTGAGAAAACACCGAATAGATGGTAGTAAATCAGCATAAAGATCGTAATCGCTAAGAAGCCGTAAAGGGTCGAGTTAAAACCTTGTTTAATGTTTTGCTCACCAAGGCTAGGACCAATAGTACGCTCTTCAATAATACTCATCGGTGCGGCTAGAGAGCCTGCACGTAGTAAAAGAGCTACGTCAGCCGCTTCAGTTGGGCTCATGGAGCCAGAAATCTCCACTTGACCATTAGGAATTTCTGAGCGAATGACAGGTGCTGTTACGACTTGGCCACGACCATTTTCAAATAAGACAATCGCCATGCGCTTGCCAATATTGTCACGTGTAATATCACGGAAAATACGTGCGCCCTTGCTATCAAGGGTGAGGTTAACGGTGGGTTGTTGGGTCTGTTGACTACGACCAGATTGGGCGTTCTCAAGATTCTCACCAGTTAACATCACTTGGCGACGTAAGAGAATTTGACGACCATCGGAGTCAGCGAAAGCTTCTAAGCCGAAAGGTACTGTGCCTGAGGCTAGGGCCGTGATAGCCGCGGGTGAATCATCAACCATGCGTAACTGTAGCGTAGCGGTACGACCTAAGATGTCTTTCGCTTTCGCTACGTCTTGTACGCCAGGTAATTGCACCACAATACGGTCATTACCTTGTTGTTGAATCACGGGTTCGGCAACGCCAAGCTCGTTAATGCGGTTATGTAAGGTAACGATATTTTGTTTTAAAGCGGTGTCTTGGACGCGGTTAATTTCAGTCGGGCTGATTTCACTGATGAGTGCGAATTTACCATCTTCAGCGCGCACTTGAGAGCTTAGCTCAGGTAGGCGTGTTCTGAGGAAATCATTGGCTTTCTCAGCGGCGTCTTGGCTGGCAAAGGTTGACACAATGCTTGAACCAGATTTATTGACGCTTTCAGCCACATGATTATTGTCACGTAATAGGGTGCGGACTTCATTGCTCATGGAGTCATAGCGCAAATCTAAGGCGCCACGCATATCGACTTGGAGTAGGAAGTGTACACCACCACGCAAGTCTAGCCCTAAGAACATAGGGTGGGCGTTAAGTGCCGCAAGCCAGTCAGGTGAGCCTGAGAGTAAGTTTAAAGCAACGACATAATCAGGCTCTGCCGGGTTTGGATTGAGGGCCTTCTCAATGATGTCTTTGGCTTTAAGTTGGGTATCAGGAGTATCAAAGCGCACGCGCACAGTACCAACAGGGCCATTCATACTAAAGAAGGAGCCCGTGAAAGGAATGTCGTTTTGTTTGAGAATGTCTTCAACGCGCGTTAGCGTTGATTGGTCGACCTTACGTGCCACATTAGCACTCGAGACTTGCACCGCTACAGATTCGCCGTAGAAGTTGGGCAGTGTATAGATGATGCCGAATAGTAGGGCAGCGAGGACAATTAAATATTTCCAGAGGGGATAGCGGTTCATGCCTAGCCGTATAGAGAAAAGTTAAACAAAGTCAGTGCTGCTTCCTGTTGAGAGGAAGGTCTGGCCTTGCTGAAGGAACTGAGTAAGTGTGGCAGTGTATACTGCAACGCTTGAGAATGTACATTAATCGATGCAGGCCCGCCTAAGTCTAGATAATAGCGTAGCGACACTAGCTTAGTTTGGGCGTGCATGTCCATGCTGATGAAAGTGACTCAGCTTATAGATCTTTAATCGTGCCTTTAGGCAATACGGCAGTAACAGCAGTACGTTGGCAAAGCACTTCAACAGGTTTGAGGTCTTCGTTAGACACTTCAATAGCCACATAGTTGTCAGTCACGCGGCTAATTTTGCCTAATAGGCCACCAGCAGTAATCACTTCGTCACCCTTGGTAAGGGCTTGAACCATCGCACGGTGTTCTTTTTGGCGTTTCATTTGTGGACGAATCATCAAGAAGTACAACACCACAAACATGATCAGGATTGGTAGTAAACCACCAATAGTGCCCATTGCGCTGTCTGCGCCTGCGGCTTGTGCTAAGGCAACTTGAGTAAATTGAGTAAATGACATGTGTAGAAACTCCAAAGGTATAATCGTAAAAATTAGTTCTATATTGTAGCGTGTAAATTATTCCGTGTAAGTAGAGAGCCTATAGAATTATTCAATTCCTTGCTGTTCATATTACCAGGGCGGGACTACCTACTTATTAATGACAACGTAGACAGTGGCATATTCAATATCCTAAGTACGTTGTTTTAAGTGATGAGCATTAAGGTGTTCAGTCTTGAGTCCCGGGAAAACTATTCAATCCCCCGCGCACGGTCCTTGGCGAACTGCTCTTGCCATTCTGCAAAGCGATTTTCCTCAATAGCATCACGCATTTCTTGCATAATTTGTAGGTAAAACGCTAGGTTGTGCAAAGTATTTAAGCGAGCCCCCGTGATTTCATTGGCTTTTTGCATATGATGCAAATAGGCGCGAGAGAAATGGCGACAAGTGTGGCAATGACAGCTTGGGTCTAGGGCGCGTGTATCGTCTTTATAACGAGCGTTGCGAATCTTCACATCACCAAAGCGGGTAAAGAGCCAACCATTGCGCGCATTACGGGTCGGCATCACGCAGTCAAACATATCGACACCTTGCGATACGCCATAAACTAAATCCTCAGGCGTGCCAACACCCATAAGATAGCGTGGAGCATCTTCTGGTAATTGGTGGGCAATATGTTGCAGGATGCGCTCCATATCTTCCTTAGGCTCGCCGACTGAAAGACCACCAATCGCATAGCCGTGAAAACCAATATCACGTAAACCGGCAAGTGATTCTTCGCGAAGATCTTCAAACATTCCGCCTTGTACAATGCCAAAAAGGGCGTTGGGATTCTCTAATTGATTGAAGCTGTCTTTCGAGCGCTTGGCCCAGCGCAAAGACATGCGCATGGATTTAGCCGCCTCCTCGCGTGTTGCAGGGCGATCATCAATCTTATATGGCGTGCATTCATCGAACACCATCACGATATCGGAGTTCAGTGAGCGTTGAATCGCCATTGACTTTTCTGGGGTGAGGAAAAGTTTCTCGCCAGTAATCGGTGAGGCGAATTTAACCCCTTCCTCGGTGACTTTGCTGCCCAGACCACTCAGACTAAAAACTTGGAAGCCACCTGAGTCGGTCAGAATAGGTTTATCCCATTGCATAAAATCATGTAAACCATGGTGTTTTTCAATGATTTCACAGCCTGGGCGCAACCAGAGGTGGAAGGTATTGCCTAAGATCACTTGTGAGCCAATTTCTTTCAGTTCGTGCGGTAGCATGGCTTTAACACTGCCATAAGTGCCGACAGGCATAAACATAGGGGTCTGTACGGTACCGTGATTTAAGGTCATACTGGCGCGACGTGCCTTGCCTTCGGTATTCAGTAGTTTAAATGATAATCCTGACATAAATCTTCATCAAAAATAGGGTTCAATCAGCATGGCGCTATAAGTTGGCTATGCGGGTTGCTGGTCTATAAAAGGCCTAGCATTAAAAATTAGGTTCAATTAGCATGGCATCACCATAACTAAAGAAGCGATATTGTTGAGCAATAGCATGAGTATACGCTTGCTTAAGTCGGTCAATACCAATTAAGGCCGAGACTAGCATGAGTAAAGTCGATTGCGGTAAGTGAAAGTTGGTGAGTAAGCCATCGACTACCTTAAATGAATAGCCTGGGGTAATGAATAATCGTGTATCACCTTGATGTGCAAGTGGAATCCGTTGGCCCTCAACGGTACCTGCTTGGGCTGCGGCGGATTCAAGCGCTCGCACACTGGTGGTGCCAATCGCCCATACGCGTCCGCCTGCCGCTCGACACTGGGCAATGGCGGCTTGAGTTTCAGCACTGACTTCATACCATTCGGCATGCATAATATGGTCTTGGATGCGCTCAACGCGTACCGGCTGGAAGGTGCCAGCACCCACGTGGAGTGTGACAAAAGCAGTCTGAACGCCTTGGTCTTGTAGCAGCTCCAACATATTTTGATCAAAGTGCAAGCCTGCGGTTGGGGCCGCCACTGCACCTGCGGGTTGCGCATAAACAGTTTGGTAGCGCTGATCATCATCGCTATCGGCGCTATGTTCAATATACGGCGGCAAAGGTGTGCTGCCAAATTGTTCCAAGATGCTCAGTACTTCACCTTCAAAGCGTACATCAAACAAATCGTCCTGGCGGCCTAAGACTGTGGCCTTGGCCTGTTCGGCAAAAATCAGCTCCGTGCCTGGTTTGGGCGACTTGCTTGACTTTATATGCATCAGTACGCGATTGGGCTCGGTAATGCGTTCAACTAGTCCTTCAATCTTGCCGCCGGTGTCCTTTTGTCCCATTAATCGGGCCTTAATGACCCGCGTATTGTTAAAGACTAAAAGGTCATGTGGACGCAAAAACTGCGGCAAATCGGTAAATGCCTGATCGCTTAAGGAGCCATCAGCACGCAAACACAATAAACGACTTTGGTTGCGTTCTTGAGCGGGCTTCTGTGCAATGAGATCAGGAGGTAAGTGATAATCGAAATCAGCAAGGCTGAGAGTGGGGTCTATCATGAGAAATACTTTTTGGGGCCGATCTTGAGCCGTTCATCTGGTTGTGAGTGAGCGTTAGTGTGGCTACACTCGTGTCCGTCACGCGGCGCTATGAAAAACTCTATTATAAACCGCTTTCTTACAGTTTAAGAGTGAGTGACAAGTTTTTGCAATTGCTTGAAATTCTTCCGGTTAAAAACGGCTAAGTGCTCCCTAAAACCGCTGATTTTGATAGTATAGAAGCGTTTGTCTAAAAGCGTTATACAGACGCTAAATTTACCTCATATCGGAGTTCCCATGGCTGTCCATGAAATCAATCACCCCCTTATTAAGCATAAGATGGGGATTATGCGCAATATCGAGCTAAGCACAAAAAGCTTTCGCGAGTTGGCGCAAGAAATCACGACCTTATTAACCTACGAAGCGAGTAAAGATTTTCTGCTAGAAGACACCGTTGTGCAAGGTTGGAATGGACCTGTTACGGTGCAAAAAATCGCTGGTAAGAAAGTCACCGTCGTGCCAATCTTACGCGCTGGTATTGGTATGCTGGACGGTGTTTTAACCTTGATTCCAGGCGCTAAAGTCAGTGCGGTGGGAATTGCTCGTAATGAAGAGACGCTTGAGGCAGATACCTATTTAAAGCGCTTGGTCGGCGAGATTGATCAACGCTTAGCCTTAATTATCGACCCTATGCTCGCTACGGGTGGCTCTATGGTAGCAACGATTGATATGCTTAAGGCGTCTGGCTGTAAGGAAATTCGCGCCTTAACCTTGGTCGCCGCACCTGAAGGCATTGCGAAAGTGGAGGCCGCACACCCTGATGTGACGATCTATACCGCATCAATTGACCAGTGTCTCAATGAACATGGTTATATCTTGCCAGGCTTAGGTGATGCGGGTGACCGTATTTTCGGTACGCGCCAGAAAGAAGATTAGTACAGAAAAAAGATTAGTACAGAAAAAAGATTAGTACAGAAAAAAGATTAGTATTTAGCCCTGAAGTTATGCTTAACAGCGAAAAGCGCCTAAGTTAAGTGGGTATAGCCCTAAGCGCATAAATTAAGAGAGTATAGGCTCACGGATGTAAAGGATTGAACACGTAAAGATTAAAGAATCAGAGATTAGAGGGCCAAAAGCTATACGGGCAAGGACCAGAATGCGGCTCTTTTTTGAAGTCTAATTTACTTTAAATTTACGAGAATGTTCTGTAGGTTCGCTTAGCAGAGCCTTTTGATAAATTTTTCAATTTTTTTTAAGATGTAAAAGTTTGTAAAAACCGTCTTGTTATTGGCGAAAAGGCCGTAATATGTAACTTAAGCGATTCACGTAATCGCGTCATTAAGTTAACGTAAGGAGTAATGATTATGCCAGCACGTAAAACCACTGAAGAAGAGTTATTAGAGCACTTGCGCGCCACTGTGAAAGAGGCCGAGGATCTATTGAACGAGGCTTCTAAAGTCGGTGCCGATAAGGCTGATGAGTTACGCTCTCGCGCTAAAGCAGCCCTTGAGTCTGTACAAGCTAACTTTCAACACCAGAAAGAAGAGGTGATTCAACGTGGCAAGGAAGCCGCTGGAGTCGCGGATGCCTACGTACATGACAATCCATGGCGTACGATTGGTGCGGTAAGTGCCGTCGCATTGTTATTGGGTATTATTATTGGTCGCAAGTAATGCCAATCGTCTACGGAGTAATTAAGTAATAAGTAATTCATTAGAGGACTTTAGACGATTTAATTGGCTGACTTAGAACACGGGGCAGTATGATAGTATGCTGTCCCTGCCCTAAGTATTTAAGCATAATGAGATTGGAGCATAATGAGTATACGTAATGACTTTACTCGCTTAGTAAACAACTTCTTGGCTATGGGCAGTACCCGTGCCAAGCTGTTTGCGCTTGAATTGGCTGATGAGAAACAGCGTTGGCTGAATGTCATCGTCTTGGCGATTGTTGTACTATTATTTGCTATGTTAGGTTTAATAATGGCCTCGGTGGCGATTACCTTATTCTTCTGGGATACGGAGTATCGTTGGTGGGCCTTGTTTGGCGTGACGGCATTTCATTTTGTTGCAGCTTTTATCGCTTATCGCTGTCTACGGTCAGGCGCAAGAGTAGGTGGAGCGCCATTTGCTAAGACACGTGAAACTTTATGTGAAGATATTCAGCGTTTTAGTCAGTCGAGCGAGTCGGCAAGTACGAGTACGGCAGTGGTTGTTGTTGAACCTATGGAGCCAGTAGATCCTTCGACAAGACCCATAGATCGAGGAGATGCATGATGAATCCTCAGCGTGAATTAGAAAAGCAAGCCTTAATGGCTAAAGCAGCGATTGAGCGAGAGACAGCTCGTCTGCAATGGCAGCGAGTAAAGCAGGCCAGCCGTCCTGAAGCGTTGAAATCTGAATTGGTCCAATTTGGTTCGGATAAGCTGACGCAGGCTCTGCCGAATGCTTCAGGTCTTTTTTCTCTTTTAGAGAAGTATCCCTATATTAGCTTACGCGTGGCTAAGTCTTTATTATCTTTGACCACTTCGCGCCATCGTCTACTCAAGCCAATCGCGATAGGACTGGCTTCTTGGTTTATTGCTAAGCGGTTTCGCAAATAAGTCTTCTGCTTGTAAGTGCTCACCTTGAGTTGTGAGTATCAAGA
>CAZIKJ010000270.1:0-1515 GCA_964539685.1 uncultured Pelistega sp. | reverse complement strand
GCAATGTAAGACTTGGGAGAGCCAAACCACAACCCAGCTCAAGAATACGACCGTCACGTAACTCAAGGGTTTTCATATACTTGGCCAAGACCGTACTGGCATCCCATAACTGGCCGAAAAGACTCCAACTAGCGTCACAGATTCCCGCACGCTCAGCCTCACCATCGGTATCGGAAAATTGATTTTTATCTTTAAGCGCGTAAAGAACGCCCTTAAACGCGCCAATCTCAAAATTTAATTGGCGAGTTTTAATATCTAGCACCTCTGACTCCATATTGCCACGCATCTTACTTCTAGTCATACTTTTCACTCAAAAATCGCTTAAACTCTAAAACAATCTCTCATAATTTTGTGTCCTTTCCGCTCATGGCTATACACAAACTCAAGCACTATGGAAAAAGTCTCTGCTTAGCAAGCCTAAGTGCCCTGCTATTTTATAGTCCCCTCACCTATGCTGATACTGATACAGGTGCTGATACTGGTGCTGACTCAGACTCAAGCCAAGCTCCTACTAGCCATGCTGAGACAAATCCACTGCTTCCTGCAGCCGCCCATCGCAGCTACAAACAAAACTATAAAGACATGGCTCTAGCACACTGCATTGGGACTGCCTATGAACACTATCCTAAAGTTTTGGAAGATGCTGGAGCCACAACTGGTGCCTTTTTCCATTGGGGACACTATGATTTTGATGCGAGCAACCAAGAACTACCAGCACTTATCGATGACTATCTAAGCCGTCCTTATGTCGCCAAGCAAGGTGATCATATTCGCTTAGATCTTATGAAATGCATCGATATGTACCATAGTCCCGAGCTCGAGGCCTTAAGTAATAAATTCGTTATTGATCCTGCAAGCTCTTTTGTCAAAGATAACCCCAATTGGCCTTAAGCGTACTGCTAATTAACAGGAGGAATAAAGATAGTATGCCAACTACTCGTGCCTTAATCGTAACAAGTAGCCTAGCCACTAGTCTTTTCGTAAGCCTAATTGCAGCCTTATTAGTTAATAAGGTGATTGATGATTATTGTGAGGGAGCTAATTAAGGTTGCTATATACAGTATCCCTTTTGCCTAGTGCAATCACAATCACTAGTAGTTTTTGGTCCTCAACTTTATAAATTAAGCGATAAGCAACACTTTTTAACTTTATCTTATAGACAAAGTCTTGTTGGCCTGACAATCGATTCTTAGGAATATGCGGATTCTGAAGAATTTTCTCGAACTGCTTTTTAAATTGCTGCTTAATTGAACCGTCTAATTTATCCCAATCTTTCTTAGCTGAGACTGTGAATGCTAGCTTATAGGTCACCCAGACTCACCTCAATGACAGGTTCGTCTTTATGCTTCTCATAGAGATCGAGTAATTCTTTATTTTCTAGCAATTCCATTAATGCATCATATTTTTCAGCTGGCACGCAATAAAATGCTGGCTTGTTATGACTCAGCACTGCAACAACTTGACCATCAGCTTCTTCCAATACACTCATTGGAGCTTTTCTAAACTCACTAATAC
>CAZIKJ010000269.1:0-6136 GCA_964539685.1 uncultured Pelistega sp. | reverse complement strand
GCTGATGGTTATTCAGTTAGTGGTCGTAAAATTTGGATATCGACAGCCCAGGTTGCAGACAAGATTTTACTCTTGGCAAGAACCACGCCTTTGGATCAAGTCAAGAAGCCGACTGATGGCTTGTCTTTGTTCTATACCGATTTAGATCGCAGTAAGGTTGAAGTGCGTGAGATTGAGAAACTTGGGCGTAAAGCGGTAGATTCGAATATGCTTTTTATCGATGAACTAGAAATCCCTGAGTGCGATCGTGTGGGTGAAGAAGGTAAAGGGTTTGAGTATATTCTACATGGCCTGAATCCAGAGCGTATTTTGATTGCTGCTGAAGCTGTTGGATTGGGTAAGATTGCTTTGCAAAAAGCCACGCAGTACGCTAAGGAGCGTGTGGTATTTGGCCGTCCAATTGGTATGAATCAAGGAATTCAGCATCCATTGGCGCAATGTTGGATGCAGCTCGAAGCGGCGGAATTGATGGTGATGAAAGCAGCGGTTTCTTATGATAAAGATTTACCATGTGGGGCATATGCTAACTCAGCGAAATACCTTGCTGCTGAAGCGGCGTTCAATGCTTGTCAGGTGGCAATTCAAACCTTGGGGGGTATGGGGTATGCTAAAGAATATCATGTTGAGCGCTATTTAAGGGAGTCATTTATTCCTCGAATTGCGCCTGTGAGTCCTCAGTTGATTATGTGTTTTATTGCTGAGAAAGTATTGGGTTTACCTAAGTCGTATTAATGTCTTGGTATATAAATTTATGCTTTAACATTGAAGATGTTATCTAATTCACAGCTATAAATATCTCTATAAAAATCGTCTAGGGTTTGCTAGGCGATTTTTTATGCAAGTTAATGGGGCAAGTGGAGTAAGGTAGTGCAGAAAGAATGAGCCACGTAATTTTAGGGTTACGTGGCTTTTTTATTGTCTATGACTCTTTTATAGGCCTAATATTTGATAAGCATTCTTAGCGGCTTGTGTAAGTGCCTCAGGGGAGCCCTCAGACTCATTTATCCAGATTGCAAGCTGGTCTTGAGCGAGTTCTTTGCGAGAAGAGTGATTGTAGTAATTTACAAAGCACTCTGTCGCCCAATTAGTATCACCTAAGAAAGCAACAGCAAGGCCTAGGTTATGCCATGATGAGCCACGATTAGGCTTGATGCGTAAGGCTAATGCAAGGACGTCACGAGCATCCTCGTAGTTATGATTCAAAAATAGCGCATAACCAAGATTGCCGAGAATCTCAACATCATAGGGATTTAATTCATTGGCTTCTCCTTACGCCCACAAGGAACGATAAATCGCTAGCATTTCCTCTTTACTCGGCACACGTGGATTATTATTCGGTGAGCCTGAGGCAAAAGCCTGTTCACACATAAGCTCGACCAATTGCTCAAACTCCTCGTGCTTAGCGCCGAACTCAGCCAGGCTAGGTACTTGCAGCTCTTGGTTTAAGTCTTTTAAGAACGCTATCAAAGCTTGATTCGCTTGTTCATCACTATCGCTTGCAGTGGCAATGCCTAGAGCTCTTGCACAGTCCGCATAACGCTCTGGTGCAGCAGGAATCGAGAATTCCGTTACCGCAGGTAGCAGCATGGCATTCGAGAGGCCATGGGGAACATGAAAAAAGGCACCGATTGGGCGGCTCATGCCGTGTACTAAGGCCACAGAAGAGTTGCAAAAGGCTATACCTGCTAAGCTGGCACCGAGCATCATCATAGCGCGAGCCTGTTCATCTTTGCCATGGTGATAGACTTGTTTAATGGTTGGACCAATTAAGCGTAAGGCGGCTAGGGCTTGTTGATCGCTGTATGGGTTGCGTTTATGGCTTACGTAGGCTTCAATCGCATGCGACATGGCATCGATGGCGGTATCGGCCGTGGTGCGTGGAGGTACGCTTAGTGTTAGTGTGTAATCAATGATGGTGGCTACAGGCATAAAGCCGATACCCACGCAGAGCAACTTCTCGTTGTTCGCTTCATCGGTGATGATGGTGAATTTAGTCGCTTCAGAGCCAGTACCTGCTGTCGTTGGGATAGCAATAATAGGGAGGCCTTCTTCATTGACTTGGCGCGGGAATTTATAGTCACGGATAACGCCGCCGAATTTACCTAGGATACCAATGGCTTTAGCGCTATCAATCGGGCTACCACCACCTAAGGCGATAATCGCGTCATAGTCCCCTTGACGCACGATAGCAACGCCAGCGTCAATGGAACTGTCTGAGGGTTCAGGGACGGTATCGTCATAAACATCAGACTGAATATCTTGAGCTTGCAGAATAGTTTGAATCTGCGCGACATAGCCTAATTGAACCATCATCTTATCGGTAATAATCAGCGGTTTGCTGACGCCGAGCGCAGCAAGAACTGAGGGTAATTTTTGGCAGGCGTCTTTGCCAATTTCCATAATGCGAGGCAATAAGATGCTATGAGACATTCGAGCTCCTGGTGTGTGAGAGTGTATCGCGAGCTGAGAGTGTATTTGTGGGTTAATTAATCAACATGTAAATTATCAGCAAGCGCGCTACAGTAAGCAATAAAGCTCTAAATATAGCAGAGGTGGGGGTCATACAGAAGAAATTGTTGAGGGCATCAAGCACGGCGTGCGCAAGGTTAACATTGACACCGACCTGCGTCTGGCCGCCACCGGTGCGATTCGCCGCTATATGGCGCAGAACCCAGCCGAGTTCGACCCGCGCAAGTACCTGGCAGAAACCACCAAGGCCATGCGTGATATCGCCATTGCCCGTTACGAAGCCTTTGGCGCTGCGGGACAGGCCGGCAAAATCAAGCCGCTGTCACTGGAAGCCATGTTCCAGCGTTATGAAAGTGGTGAGCTGTACAAGTAACTATTGTTAGTTGCTGTTACCAATAAAAAGGCTGTGCAGTGATGCATGGCCTTTTTTATTGCCAGCCTGCAAGATATCGCTCAACCCAGCGGACTGCGTACTCCGGCAAAGTCTTGCCCTAACACATGGGTATAAATTTTTGTGGTGTTTAAATCAGTATGTCCAAGCAGCTCTTGTACAGTACGGATATCGGTGCCTTGGCGTAGCAGCTGGGTTGCAAACGTGTGACGAAAACTGTGGCAGGAGGCAGCCTTGTGTATGCCAGCTGCCGCAATAGATTTTTTCACTGCTTTTTGTACTGCAGAAATATGCAAATGATGGCGTACCCAACGGCCGTCGTCGTCTTGGCATAGACTCTCAGAAGGAAACAGCCATTGCCAAGCCAGTGCGCAGCCTGCATTGGGATATTTACGGGCCAGCGCATAAGGCAACGTAACAGGTGCTGGCATGCCGGACTGGCTGGCATGTTGGTGAGTCCGTTGCGCTATCAGCTCTTCAAGCTCTGTAAACAGCGTCTGGGGCAGCAAGGTCGTGCGATCTTTACCACCCTTGCTGCTGCGTATCACCAGCCTGTGCAGATTAAAATCCACATCCTTGATGCGTAAACGGCAGGCTTCGCTGACACGCAGACCGGCCCCATACATGAGCGAAGCAATCAGCCGATGCGGGGGAGGCAGCTGGGCAATGACGGATATGGCTTCCTCATGGGACAGCACCACGGGCAGCTTGCGTGGCTTTTTAGCACGGGCAATGCCGTCGATATGCTGCAAAGGCTGTTGTAAAACGTGTTTATAAAGAAATACCAGCGCATTGAGCGCCTGGTTTTGGGTGGCCGCCGCCACGTTCTTGTGTGTCGCCAGCCAGGTCAGAAACTGAGCGACTTCTGCTTCGGCCATGTCGCGGGGGTGGCGGAGTCGATGAAAGCGTATGAAATAGCGTATCCAGTACCAGTAGGTTTTTTCAGTACGCAGGCTGTAATGTTTGGTACGAATGATTGCATGCAGCTGATCGCGTAGCTTGGGTGCAGGCTTGGGTGTCTGGGGCATAGCAATTTCCTTTTGCTGTATGGATAAACAGTATCTTGCTGGTGAAGACAAGGCGGGTCAAGCGAAAATAATCTACCAAAAAGTATGGTCTTGTAACGGGTTGATCCCTATAGTATAATCGGGCAATCAAAATTTAGTCACATCGGGTTATACCGCCTTCACGATGATTGGCTTATGTGGAAGGCGATCTAATACATGTTAGCTTTCAAATGGTCATCAAGGCGATACAAACGAAATACAAGGGCTATCACTTCCGCAGCCGCTTAGAAGCTCGTTGGGCTGTTTTCTTTGATGCAGCTGGAATGAAATGGGAGTACGAACCTGAAGGGTTCGACGTCAACGGGCGTGCGTATCTTCCAGACTTCTACTTGCCAGAGTTTGGCTGCTATTTCGAAGTCAAAGGTACAGCGGATTATGATCTAGCCTTTTTGCAAGAGTTCGCGTACGAAATCGGCCGCAACTTGGTAGTAGCCGAAGGTGTCATTCCCGACCCGGATGAATGGAGTTGCGGCAATACTGTTGGCTTGCAAGTACTTCATGGCACCAAAGCGGAGGAATGGCCTGATGAATGGATTGACGATGTGGTCTTTGGGTACAAAGACATGTTCTTGCGATGCAGTTCTTGCGATCGCATTAAGTTGATGAACGAGGTCTATTCCACGATGAAAGACAACTGTGGTGCCTGTGGTGATCGTCACGCACGGTGGATGCCGCTTTCGGATGCACTGGAAGCTGCACGCTCGGCACGCTTTGAGAGTGAGCGGCGTGAAAGCTAACCAGTCATTCCAGCGGACCGCCCGCGGCGGCCGCTGAATTCAATCGTTAGCCATTTCGAGGACATAATGAGTACAGCTATAATTTCTGAACCAATATCGGGAGATAAGGCATATCAGGTAAGGGCGCGCGCCGCATTACCGTTGCTTGTCCGTCAAGCGGAGGCTGGTGCTCCAGTTTTCTACTCTGATCTTGCGGAAGAGTTAGGGATGCCGAACCCGCGTAATCTCAACTATGTCCTCGGAAGCATCGGCCAGTCTTTAGAGCGACTTTCTGAGGCATGGAAAGTTAAAGTGCCGCCTATCCAATGTCTTGTAGTTAATAAAAACACGGGGCTACCGGGAGAGGGTATCGGTTGGTTTCTCGTCAAGAAGGAAGATTTTGCAACGCTCCCGCTTAAACAGAAGAGAGCAATCGTCGAAGCAGAACTTCAGCATGTGTTCTCCTATCCACGATGGCAGGAAGTTCTCAAGGCTCTGGAGCTTGAGCCAGCGATCTCCGATTTTACGCCGTTCGTAAAAAAAGCCTCGGGTGGCTTTGGAGGCGGTGAGAGCGACGGGCATAAGGCTCTCAAAGAATATGTTGCAGAAAATCCAAAAGTCATCGGTCTTGGCGCTAACACCCCTATTGGCACGACCGAATACCCGTTGCCATCAGGTGATAGTCTGGACGTTTCATTTAATAGCAAGAAAATTTGGGTGGCTGCAGAGATCAAGTCCTCCATATCTGCAGAGGGTGATATTGTTCGAGGTCTATTTCAATGCGTTAAGTACAGAGCTGTCATGGAGGCTGTACTGCTTACCGAATCACTGCCACAAAACGCACGAGCTTTACTTGTCTTAGAATCAAAACTGCCTCAATCACTTATCCCTTTGCGAAATATGCTGGGTGTTGAAGTTATTGAAGGCGTTTCGCCCAAGAATGGCTAACAAGTTGCTGCACGCAGAAAAATTACTCGCTGCGCTCGCAATTTTCCGGTGAGCAAGGCGTTATACCGTCAGCTGAACATTGCAGAGTCAAAGGAGAATAAAGTGATACTAAAGTCTTTTAGAGTTAGGAAATTCCGGAATGTAGTTGACTCTGGAGAAATCACTGTTGATGAAATGGTGACCTGTCTTGTTGGAAAGAATGAAGCTGGTAAATCAGGCATCTTGGAAGCGCTTTATTATTTCAACCCTTCCTATGATGAAACCTTTAACGTGGATGAGCATTATCCGCGCTGGTTAACTGTCTCTGACCGTCGAAAAGGTGAGTTGAATGAGCAGATACCAATTTCTGTGACGCTCACTCTTGAAGGTGAGGATATAGAAGAAGTAGAGAATCTTGTTGGACCGGATGTTTTAAGTGGTCATGAATTTACGGTGTCAAAGAATTATGCAGGAAAGCGAACATGGTCTATCTCTTGTAACGATAAGCAGCTAGTTAAGAATATATGTGCCAATAACTCCTTAAAGCAAAAAGAGCTTGTGAATGC
>CAZIKJ010000268.1:0-5886 GCA_964539685.1 uncultured Pelistega sp. | reverse complement strand
TCTCTAATAGTTGGCGCATTGCTCCTTGGCTTACTGCAATACTAGAAAGTACTGCCAAGTCGTGTAATTTCTGCACAGCTTCAGCATTCACTTCTAAGGCCTTAGCGTGCTCAAGATTTAAGTTCAACCATAAAGCACTATGATCGCTATCAACTGAATCAGTCACGTAATGCCTTGCATCTAGTTGATAGGCTTTATCGCCAACAGCGAGTAACAATTGTGGTGTGATATGAATGAAATTCTGCGCTTTAATGCCAATTGCAACTTGGCCATCTACGCCTGCTAACTCCTGAGCCGCATTTCCAGCCTGCACACTACCAAGGTGCGCACTCACACTCTCAATCGCCACGGCACCTGTCGCCACATCCAATCCATGAGCATGCAACCAAGCATTCGCTAAGTTGGTACTTGCTAAGGCCACGGGCAAGGCATACGCACCCTCTTGCAACAAGATAGGTAGGGATTGCTGTAGATTCAATTCTGCGCCACCCATCTCCTCTGGCAAGAGTAAATTGAAAAAACCTGACTCTTGAAAAAGCGCGGCTAAATCTTGTAATTGCGCCACCGATAAATTCGCTAAGGTGCCATTCTCTTGATGGTCATTCAGTACATCCGTGACGGCTGCTAACACAGCTTGTTGTAAGGTATTATCCATCTTTATCTCATCATTCATATTTGTTTAACCCTATAACAAACTACTTATCGTAGTCCTAAGCCACGTGCAATAATGCCACGCAGAATCTCTCTGGTGCCACCGCGCAGTGAATACGTCGGGCAAATTTGACTGACATAATTCAAGGTATTGATAAAGTCTGTTGAGGGCTGCCAATCGGGATTACGCCCATAGTGATTCGCAATAAGTTCAGGGATATCCTGCTCTAATTGTGTGCCGTAGTCTTTAACAACAGAAGCCTCAAGCGCAGGGTGTTCACCCTGATTTAACTTAGCCGTAATCGATAAGGACATCATGCGCAACACAGCTAAACGCGCCACAATACCACCTAACACTTGGCGGGTAACTGGATCATCTAGACCCGCGTCACGACACTCTTTTACAAAGCTCTCAACCAAACTCATACTCGAATAAATACGTTCTGGTCCACTACGTTCAAAAGCCAGTTCCGCATTCACCTGCTCCCAGCCACTGCCTTCTGTACCAATTAATGCATCTTCAGCTAGCTCGACATCATTAAAGAAGACCTCGGTGAAATGCGCATCACCCATCGCATCTTCGATAGGACGAACCGTTACTCCTGGTAGGGACAAATCCACAATCACTTGAGAGAGCCCCTTGTGACGATCACTGCTCTCACCTGAAGTTCGGACCAAGGCAATCATATAGTGAGATTTATGGGCGTTCGTGGTCCAGATCTTAGAACCATTCAGCAACCAACCCTTATCGGTTTTTATTGCACGACTACGAATACTCGCTAAGTCAGAACCTGAATTGGGCTCACTCATCCCGATACAGAAGAAGGCTTCTGCGCGACAGATCTTAGGCAGATAGAATTGCTTTTGTGCTTCAGTGCCGTAGCGTAGTATCAATGGACCACTTTGACGATCGGCAATCCAATGCGCAGACACAGGCGCCCCAGCACAAAGCAACTCTTCAGACATAATAAAGCGGCTAAAGTAGCCTCGTTCAGCGCCTCCATATTGTTTAGGAATGGTCAGGCCTAGCCAATTATTTTGTGCTAAGAGGCGACTAAACTCTTCACTAAATCCCATCCAAGAACGAGCTCGCTCACAGTAGGAAATACTCTTCACAAAACCATTCACAAGCTTACGTACCTCTTGGCGAAACTCTTGCTCTTGGGCTGGAATAGTGGCTACGGTAAAGGCATCAAACAACATGGATTTCCCCTCTCATTAATGTTCCACTCTTAGTCGCGGCCTGCTAACATGCGCTTTACATCATAGCTAATCACCACTTCACCACGCTGGTTTTTCACATCCACATGTGAGCTCACCACCGCACGGTTTTTCTTAGAAGTTGGCTTCACACCTGTAATAGTCACCTCAGCCCAAACCGTATCACCAGCGACGACAGGGGCAAGCATTTTCTTATGCACTTCAAGTAAAGCTAAGCCAGTGCCTTGTACCATGGTCTGCATTAAGATACCTTCAATAATGCCGTAAGTTAAAGCACCTGGAGCTGGACGACCTTGAATCGCGCCATCGTAGGTTTTATCAATAAAAATCACTTCAAGCATGCCTGTGCATGAAATAAAATTCACGATATCCGTCTCAGTGATAGTGCGGCGAATCGTCTGAAATACCTGACCTTCTTTTAAATCTTGCCAGTAAAAACCTAAACCTAATGTTGGATGATTAGACATTGTCTGCTCCTATAAATTACTTGATAATATTGTTTGAATATAAAGAATTAAGCGTCTCGCTAGAAATACCTAATCCTTGTAAAATTTCTTGCGTATGCTCACCAAGACGCGGTGGCATTTGCACATCGACTTTTGACTGTTCCATACGCACGGGGTTACTAAGAAAGCGATAATTCCCGCTACCGTCCTCAAGATCTTGAAAGAAGCCCACAGTCTGCAAATGTGGATCATCACCAATCGAAGCCAAGGTATTCATGGCGGCATTCGGGATGTCGTGCTCTTCGAAAAATGCCAACCATTCCTGTGTCGTACGTGTCAGCATTATCTTGCCGACAATATCGTACAGCTCATTAATATGACGAGTGCGCTCTGCGATATTACTAAAGCGCGGATCATCGGCCAAATCAGGATTACCTGTCGCCTTAAATAAGGTCTGCCAATGCTTATCCGTATAAGGCATAACGCACAGATAACCATCACTCGTGGTATACGGCTTACGATGCTCTGATAAGACGCGCGCATAACCTTGCTTAAGCGGTTCCATATCAACAAGATGTTGATCATAATAGTGCTCCAAAAGTGTAAAGCTGACCATCGATTCGAACATCGGAATTTCAATAAACTGCCCTTGCTGAGTGCGCGTACGTTGAAATAGTGCCGCTAAGATTGCATGCGCAGCAATCAAGGCACAGGACTTGTCAGCAGCGATGGTGGGCATATAGCGTGGTGTACCACTTTGTTTCAGAATCAAGTCAGGCACACCACTTAAACCTTGGATAATGTCATCATAAGCAGGACGGCCTGCATATGGACCATCAGAACCAAAACCATACAGACCCGCATAAATAAGCGCAGGATTTAAAGCTTTAACATCCTCATAACTTAAACCAATTTTAGCAATTTTCTGTGGGCGAATATTATGCATAAAGACATCGCAAGTTTTAAGTAAGTCCTTCACGAGGGCAATACCTTCGGGGGTCTTTAAGTTCACCGCTATACTTTTCTTATTGCGATTCACACTTAAAAACATGGCCGACATCCCCTGTTCTTGCGCAGGGCCTGTGTAACGCGTTGAGTCACCGGTAAAGCTTTCTAGCTTAATAACCTCCGCGCCATAGTCCGCCAAGACTTGGGAAGCATACGGCCCAAAAATCACCGTGGTTAAATCCAGTACTCGAATCCCTTCTAAGGCCGCCATGCTTGTCTCAATCCATTATCGTTATGTTGGTTAATACAACTTTCGTATCACTTAAGGTCTAGCTTATGATTTTCTTTAATAGCTGTCTAATATTATTTTTTAATTAATTGATACAGTTTGAATATCAGTAAGATGTGGGAAAAAGGCGCTGCTGCCAAGCTCAAGCAAAGTCTACACTTTTACAGTCGCAGAGCGGTACTCCATAAAGTGGTTTAATTATCTGGTATTGAATTTACTCAACAGTCCCAATTCATCACAGAGTCATTCGGCCTTGCCTATAAGGCTAGCACCATCGAGCTCCTATGCAACTGATCTTGATGCAACTTAAGCACCTCGCATTAAGCTACTTCCATTAAGTTAAAACCATTGCGCTAACACCAGTGATACTGTGCAGTTAAGACACACAACTGCATAGCGGGATATTGACCCGCACTACAAAATTGCGCATAATCAATAGCAAATATATAAACATTATTAACGACTGATCCCCGTGCAAGAGACACTAGCTTCCATGCTGCCTCACGGTCAAGCTGGCATATGAATACACGAGCTGATTTTTAAATAAGCGTGCTGTTTTTTTAAGCAAGATGCTTACTTTTAAAGAAGTCTAGGTATTTATAGACAAGCATGTCATTGTTGCAAGGTGACCAAGAAGACACGTAAGGTGACACATAGCGTGACACATGGCGTGACACATAACTTATTAGGCACCTTAAAGCAAGATGACAAGCACCGTTCCCAATAATCGAAACTTAAAATTAATTCTTTTTTTCTTATTAAGCGGCTTTGTCTTAAGCCAGGCGTATCGCACCTTGGGCGGTATTTTATCGGTGCCACTACGTGAAGAGTTTTCACTCGATAATCACCAACTCGCCTCAATTGTCGGCTCCTTTCATATTGCTTTTGGCTGCTTACAACTCTTGGTAGGTATCTTTGTAGACTGCTTTGGGATTCGTAAAACCATTCTTGCCATATCGCCATTTACCATTTTAGGCGCCGTCCTCTCTGCGACGGCTACCTCACCCGATGCCTTGCTATGGGGGCAAATCCTGCTTGGTTTCGGTTGCGCACCCGCTTTCCTGGTTTGTATGGTACTGATTGCTAAACACTTCCCCGCCAAAGACTTCGCTCCTATGTATGCGCTTGCTCTAGGCACAGGTAGTTTAGGTTTAATCTTTACCTCGACCCCCACCGCATGGATAAGCGAAGCTTACGGTTGGCGTACCTGTTTCTATCTATTAGCGATAGCCAGTGCGATATCGTGGGTTGTGATCTTTGCCTCAGTGCGTAATATCGATCAGCATGTGCAAGAAGGCCGCACAAGCTTAAAAGAAAAATTCCAAATGGTGTATAAGGCAATGTTAGGCTATAAGGACTTATTAGTGATTAAAGCTACCCCTGGAATCTTGGCACTGCTTTTCGTGAACTATGCAGCGTTCATTACCTTCCGTGGTCTATGGCTCGGTCCCTTATTAGTCGAGCGCCATCAAGAAAGCTTGGTGTTTGCGGGGAATCTCGCCCTAGTCTTATCGATTGTCTCCCTTTTTAGCCCATCGCTTTTTGGCCGCTTTGACCCAGGTACAGGCAATCGCTACCCCTATTTATCGGCCGTACCGTGGATTATTGTTGCCGGCTTTATCGTCTTGATCTTTAGCCAGAATGTCTGGTTAACCGTGGCTATGGCGCTGATTATTGCAATCGCTACGAGTAACTCCGTGTGGCAATTGGCCGATGCGAAAGACGTCTACCCCGCCGATATGCAAGGCCGCGCCATGGCCTTGTGCAATACCGCCATGTTCTTAGGTATTGCCTTTATGCA
Organism: uncultured Pelistega sp.; assembly: GCA_964539685.1. Classification (GTDB taxonomy): domain Bacteria; phylum Pseudomonadota; class Gammaproteobacteria; order Burkholderiales; family Burkholderiaceae_B; genus Taylorella. The sequence continues at coordinate 530 of CAZIKJ010000268.1, read as the reverse complement.
GGGCGTCTCGGGGCAAGCACAACGCGTGTTACCGTTCAAAGGGATTGATATGTATTCATCGGTGTTCTTGATGTGCGCACTGGTGTTGGCGGTCGGAACGCTGGTGTATGTGCTGATGAGACGGAGATAGTACGCTGTAACAGATACGCTGTCACAGATAGTTTGGTTATGCTGTCGCAGATAGTTTGGTCTTAATTATTCAATTAGTTTAAGCTTGTCATAGTTATTAATAACCAATACAATGTGAATAACAACTCCCCCTTTCCTGCCCTACTACTGGGATTAATCAGGACTGGGGGCTATCTATTTAGTAGACTACGAGTAATTAAAAGAACTCAACCGAGTTACTTTAGACTGCACAAAAACGTTAAAAAAATCAGGTTTTTGCATAAAAACGTTAAAAACGCGACCAATTTGCTCAAAAATGTTAAAAATGTGCCCGATTTGTATAAATTTGATCACAAAGCCTTACTAAGCACAGCCCCCACAACACGTATCCACGACTAACTTCACAGACAGTGAATCAAAAC
>CAZIKJ010000267.1:0-3737 GCA_964539685.1 uncultured Pelistega sp. | reverse complement strand
TCCTGAAATGGACGAGGATGAGTACGATGACGATGATGATGACCTTGACTTCGACGATGACGAAGACGAGGATGATGAATAATTAGGATATATAGTGGCAAAACAAAAAAAGAGTGCAAGACGTCAGGCGCGTGAATACGCATTGCAAGGCGTCTATGCATGGATTATTAGTGGCTTTAGCCCACAAGAAGTAGGTGCGATTGATGCGCATGTTCAAAACGAAGCGAAAGCAGAATTCGGGCAGGCGGATATTACTTGGTACAAGACTTTGCTCTATGGAGTGTTCGATCAACACGAAAGTTTGCGTGAACACTTCCAGCCTTTTCTTGACCGTGATGTTAATGAATTATCACCTATTGAACATGGCGTTTTATTATTAGGCACTTATGAATTAGTGCATTCTCTTGATGTGCCTTATCGTGTGGCGATCAATGAGGCAGTTGAGCTTGCCAAGGAATTTGGTGGGGTTGATGGCTTTAAATTCGTTAATGGTGTGCTTGATAAAGTCGCTGCTGAGGTACGTCCATCAGAGCTTAACTCAGCAAACTAAGTATATGCTCAAGTGCTAAGAGCTAGACTTTCTTGCTGATGCTTCTTGAGCTTAATCTCCAAACTAATAGCAAGAGGCTGGTTTGATGGCGGGTGAATTTGACCTTATTAAACAGTATTTTTCACGTACATCAGGTGAGCAGCTTCAAGCTAAGCAAGAAGCAGGGGTCCTGTTGGGAGTGGCTGATGACTGCGCCATTTTCCAGCAAACACCAGGTAGCCAAATTGCAACAAGCATAGACTTATTAATTGAGGGTCGACATTTCTTTGCGGATGTTGACCCTTATGCATTGGGCCATAAAGCGCTAGCGGTGAATTTATCTGACTTGGCCGCTATGGGTGCAAAACCGATTGGCTGTTTATTGGGCTTAGCCTTACCTCGAGTTGATGAAGCGTGGTTAAGCGCATTTTCCTCTGGCTTTTACGCGCTCTCTGATACCTACGCTTGTCCTTTAATTGGTGGTGATACCACTCGTAGTGAACAAGGTATTTGTATCAGTGTCACCGTCTTTGGTGAAGTTCGTGCGCCTTTTTTACAAAGAAATAAAGCACAAGTGGGTGATGATATCTGGGTCAGTGGTCGCTTGGGCGCTGCGCATACTGCTTTAATGCTCTTGAATAAGCAGGTCGAGGGAGAAGCTTTGAGTAATGCTGAAGTGGAGCTGCTTGCTTTAACACGAGATGCTTTAGAGCGCCCTACACCACGTATTGCCTTAGGTCAGGCTTTATATCAGGTAGCCCATGCAACTTTAGACATTTCCGATGGCTTAGTACAGGACTTAAGTCATATTCTTAAGCAAAGTCATGTCGCTGCCGTCATTGAAGAAGAACTTCTGCCTGTTGCTGATGCGTTACTAACTCTCTCACCAGAATTGCGCCGCGATGCCGTATTAGGTGGTGGTGATGTCTATGAATTATGTTTCACTGCACCACCTGCGCACGGGTCGCGTATTCGTGCGATTAGCGCTGAATTAAATCTGCCCCTAACTCGAATTGGAGTTATCACAGATCAAGACAGCCAATCATCATTACTTCAGGTGCATGATCGTTTTGCTAAGCCAGTTGAATATTTTTACGCCGGCTTCGATCATTTCAGTTAATATCTAGCTATTGTCGATTACATATTACGCTATGAATTCTGCCGAATTTACTACTCCAAACCATAATGACGCTTTAGTTAATGCTCATGCTGAGAATGCCGATGCAGCGATGGCTGGATCGGACAAGCCTGTGTCTGAGAGCGAAAGCGCACCCAGTGATGCGATGAAGGATAGTCCGAGCGAGGCCCATGATGCGCGCGCTACCCATTTAGCTGAAAGCGTGGAGCCAACCATGGATAGTATACAAACAAGTACACCGCTCATCCCTACATTTACTTGGCTTAAGAAGTCTATTCATCGTCTATTTGCTTTTGGTTTTGGTTCGGGCTTAATTAAATCAGCACCAGGTACTTGGGGTACTTTGATGGCATGGGCTCTCTGGTTTCCGCTGAGTGCTTTAATTAGCAATGATATCTGGATGGCGGTGTTTTTATGCTTAGCCTATGTCTATGGTGTTTTTATTTGCCAGAAAGTCACTCAAGATATGGGAGTTGCTGATCACGGCGGGGTGGTCTGGGATGAAATAGTTGCTTTTTGGCTTATCCTCTTCGTGATTTCTCCGCTGACGCTCATGTGGCAGGCCATCGCATTTGGTGTGTTTCGATTTTTTGATATTGTTAAACCGTGGCCGATTGCGTTCTTTGATGAACGCTTGAAGAATGGCTTTGGCGTGATGTGGGACGATATTATTGCGGCACTGTATAGTTTATTTGTGATTGCTGTTTTGGTCAGAATTGTGGAGATCTAAATGGGAGAAACTACACAAGAACTTGCTTTAGTACAAGAGCTTGGTCAGCTTATTGTGCGTCGTGGTTGGCTCTTGTCAACCGCAGAGTCGTGTACCGGTGGATTGCTTGCAGGTGCGGTGACAGGGGTTTCAGGCTCAAGCCAATGGTTTGACCGTGGCTTTGTTACTTATACTAATGAAGCGAAGATCGATATGTTGGGCGTGCACAATAACACTTTAGAGCGTTTTGGCGCAGTGAGCGAAGAGGTGGCGAAAGAGATGAGTGAGGGCACCTTAACTAATGCTATTCATTCGTGTTGCGCCATCAGTACTACAGGCATTGCAGGGCCAACAGGTGGCACAGAATCAAAGCCAGTGGGCATGGTGTGTTTTGCATTTTCGCGTCGTATTCGTGAGGGCGTGCAAACGAGTACATGTACACAGTACTTCACTGGCTCACGCGCTGAGGTGCGAGCCAGTGCGGTAGCATTTGCCTTGACTAAGGCAATAAAGCTTTTCGGGCAAGATTAATTGCGTCACGCGTAGTTTTAGCGGTCTCGGCAGCGGCTTCACGCCAGTCAAGACCAGCGCTCGCATATAAAATTGCACGCGATGAATTAATCATAATGCCCGTGCCATCAGCATTGCAACCCGCGCTAACCGTGCTATCAATATCACCGCCCTGAGCGCCGATACCAGGGATTAGTAAGGGCATGTCTGGCCCAACAACTGCGCGTACCTTAGCGATTTCCTCTGGGAAGGTCGCGCCTACGACTAAGCCACACTGGCCGTTGCGGTTCCATTTCTCGGCGACTAAGCGTGCCACATGTAGATACAGCGGCTCACCATTGTCCAATTGGGCAAACTGTAAGTCAGAGCCACCAGGGTTCGAGGTGCGACATAGAATAATCACACCCTTGTTTTCCCAGGCTAAATAGGGCTCAATCGAGTCAAATCCCATATAAGGGTTTACGGTCACGGCATCGGCACGATAACGGCTAAATGCTTCATGGGCATAATGCTCGGCAGTGGTGCCAATATCACCACGTTTTGAATCTAAAACAATCGGCAAGTGCGGATATTTCTGTTGAATATAATGGCAAATATTCGCCAATTGTGTTTCAGCACCTTGCGAAGCGAAATAAGCGATTTGTGGTTTAAAACCACAAGCATATTCTGCTGTAGCATCCACAATGCCAATACAAAACTCATAAATGGCATTCTTATCTTGCGCGATATCCTCAGGAAAGCGTTGTTGATCGGGGTCTAATCCAATCATCAATAAAGAGTTTTGGCTTTCCCAAGCCGCTTGTAATTTCTCAGTAAACTTCATAGTCGTCGACATCACTCTATCAATATTC
>CAZIKJ010000266.1:0-3073 GCA_964539685.1 uncultured Pelistega sp. | reverse complement strand
TCAGGAAGTAGAGCAAGAAAACCACAATTTTTTGAGTGAGTAGAAGGTAAAAAAGCCCTGTTTTTAAATAAATAAGCGACTGTTTGAGTGCCGCTTATAAAAAAACCGCCGTTTAAAAAATTAAACGACGGCTTTCAGGATAAGCTACATCAATTAGAGAATTGATTTAAGTAATTTACCCATTTCAGATGGATCACGAGTCGTCTTGATACCGCACGCTTCCATCACTGCTAATTTCGCATCAGCAGTATCGGCACCACCAGAAATCAAGGCACCTGCGTGACCCATACGCTTTCCTGGAGGCGCTGTAACGCCAGCGATAAAGCCAACGATAGGCTTAGTCATATTGTCACGAGCCCATTCAGCAGCAGCCACTTCATCAGGACCACCAATCTCACCGATCATTACAACCGCATCAGTGTCTGGATCGTCATTGAACATCTTCAACACATCAATATGCTTAAGACCGTTAATCGGGTCACCACCAATACCAACAGCGGCTGATTGACCTAAACCTAATTCAGTTAACTGAGCAACGGCTTCATAGGTTAATGTACCTGAACGGCTAACAACACCAATACGACCTGGACGGTGAATATGGCCAGGCATAATACCAATCTTGATTTGATCAGGAATCGTTAAACCTGGGCAGTTAGGTCCTAATAATAAGGTCTTACGGTTTTCAGCACGCATACGATTACGTACTTCTAACATATCACGGACAGGAATACCTTCAGTGATACATACCACTAAGTCTAGGTCGGCTTCAACAGCTTCCCAGATTGCTGCGGCTGCGCCTGCTGGTGGAACATAAACCACTGATACTGTTGCACCAGTCGCTTCTTTCGCTTCTTTAACGCTTGCGTAGATTGGGATGCCTTCAAAATCTTCGCCAGCACGCTTCGGGTTTACACCTGCTACAAAGCAGTTCTTACCGTTACCATATTCACGGCACATACGTGTGTGGTACTGACCTGTCTTACCAGTAATACCTTGTGTGATAACTTTTGTATCTTTATTGATCAGAATAGACATTAGAATTCCTTACTTAACAGCGGCAACGACTTTAGTTGCGGCTTCTGCCATAGAGTCTGCACTAATGATTGGTAAACCAGAGTCTTTCAACATTTGCTTACCGATCTCTTCGTTAGTACCTTTCATGCGAACCACTAGAGGCACTTTCAAGTTAACTGCACGTGAAGCTTGAATCACACCTTCAGCAATCACGTCACAACGCATAATGCCGCCGAAAATATTCACTAAAATGGCTTTAACGTCGTCGCTCTTAAGCATTAATTTAAAGGCTTCAGTGACTTTCTCTGCTGTTGCACCACCACCAACGTCTAGGAAGTTAGCGGGCTCACCACCGAACAACTTAATCGTGTCCATTGTGGCCATCGCTAGACCTGCACCATTCACCAAGCAGCCGATATTGCCGTCAAGTTGAATATAAGCCAAGTCAAACTTAGAAGCCTCAACTTCGCGTGGATCTTCTTCGTCTAAGTCACGGAAAGCAACGATTTCAGGCTGACGGTACAAAGCGTTAGAGTCGAAGTTAAACTTCGCATCAAGTGCGATCACGTCACCTGAACCGGTTACGACTAATGGGTTGATTTCTGCTAAGTCAGCATCCGTTTCCCAGAAGCACTTGTATAGTTTGATGAACTCATCAGCTGCTTTAGCTACTGAACCTTCAGGGATTTCAATGCCGCGAGCTAATTGCTCAGCATCAGCTTGCGTTAAACCTGTATTTGGATCAACAAATACTTTGATGATTTTCTCAGGAGTTTTAGCCGCAACTTCCTCAATATCCATACCACCTTCGCTAGAGCCCATTACGCAAATACGTTGGCTGCTGCGATCAATCACAATACTTAGGTAGTATTCTTTCTGGATGTCTGCACCTTCTTCAATGAAAAGACGACGCACTTTTTGACCTTCAGGACCAGTTTGGTGTGTCACCAATTGCATGCCTAGAATTTGAGATGCATATTGGCGAACTTCATCCATAGATTTAGCAACTTTAACACCGCCGCCCTTGCCGCGACCACCTGCATGAATTTGAGCTTTAACAACCCAAACTGCACCGCCTAACTCTTCTGCCGCTTTAACAGCTTCATCAACTGAGAATGCTGGAATACCGCGTGGAACAGTTACGCCAAACTTCTTTAGAAGCTGTTTGCCTTGATACTCATGAATCTTCATATATAACCTATAAGAAGTGACTAAAAAACCCCTACGTCTGTAAGGAACAAAAATTAACTCTCGTCAGCCGATTTGGCTTCATACCACTGAGGGAAAAATTCCTTAACTGCTGGCGAGTCTAAGCGCAAAGCATGACACCCCTCTAACTGGAAAGGACGCTTTCCCTGATTTTCACTACGTTTCTTATTACGACGATTGGCCAGACTCTGCACAAATACGGTTGGCAATAAAACCGCCAACTCAGACATATGCGTACAGCCTTGCACGCGAGCAAAGCGCTCACGCACCGCATTTCGAAAGCCACGCAACAAATGCATGCCAACTAGCTCATTATAAGCGCTTTCGATGGCAAAACAGGTGCTATTGTATGGCGCTGCTCCATATTTCACCTTCGCCTCAACAATTTCGCCCTCTTCAGTGGCTGTCACGCAGATCAACATATCATGAACAGGCGTACCCGCTGTATGTGTTGCACCACTTAACTTCACAAAATCATAGGCCTTAACATCAAGCAGCGTTGCTTCTAAATCCCATAAACCATCATCACGCAGGAACGAATTAATCTGTACCTTACGCTCATGCATTGGCGTGCGGGCAACTGTTGTTGCATTCGACATAACAAGACAAAACAAAAAAACCAAAACGCGTCTATTATAGCGTAGACTGAGAATGGGAATGTAGAATTTTTTAGTCAAGTAATTTTTAAAATCCGCTCGCGCCCCAACTCTCTACACTTGTCAAGCTACTCGCCTGTCTCGGTCTTAGCATCAGCCATCACAGTACGCATTTCTCTGCGCCGCAGACACGCCTACTCACGTGTCTCGATCTCACCCTCAGCCTCACTCACCACTTCAGGAATCACATCCCC
>CAZIKJ010000265.1:0-3213 GCA_964539685.1 uncultured Pelistega sp. | reverse complement strand
CGCCATTGCGGAATATCAAGATTAATGGCCGCTTCAACATATTCCTTCTGACGCTCCGCAAGTGCTTGACCACGCGCCGTGCGGGCATAATAGGCCCATTCTAAGATCACCAAGGTCAGAATCACATTACTAATACCTTTTCCCAAGAAAGCCAGAATCATCATGGCTACCAAGATAGAAGGAAAAGAGAGCATTAAGTCAACAATACGCATAATAAATGCATCGATGCGACCGCCAAAAAATGCCGAAGCCACGCCGACAATCGTACCAATCGTACCGGCAATAATTGCCGAACCAAGGCCAACCAACAAGCTGATGCGCAAGCCATAGAGAATCGCCGAATACAGGTCCCGTCCCTGACCATCGGTACCGAGCCAATAACTAAAGGTGCCCATACCATTCTCGCTGCCTGGTGGGAGACGCGAATCCAAGATATCCAATTGCAAGAGGTCATATGGGTTTTGTGGTGTAATCCAAGGCGCGAAAATAGCTAATAGCGCTAAGAGCAGAGCCAGAATAAAACCGAAAGTAGCGAGCTTTGAAGAAAAGTAAGCGGCTATCCATTCCTTAATTAAGGAGGCTTTAGGTGAAGCTGGCGGCACCTGAATAGCAGCACTATTGTTCTCTACAAGAACATTTACCGGCACCTTTACCGACTGTTCCACACGAATATCAGAGGCCTTATCGTGCGTCTTGTCTGAAGTCTTATTACTCATTATGACCTCCCTAGACGGACACGCGGGTCCAAGAGGCGGTAGGCAATATCCACCAAGAGATTAATCGTCACAAAGACACAGACAATAATAATCAGATAGGCCAAGATGACCGGCCTATCTAGACCATTAATACTGTCTAAAATGAGTTTACCTGCACCTGGCCATGAGAAGATACTCTCGGTCACCACAGCACCTGCAATGGTTGAACCCAATTCAAGACCTAACACAGTGGTCAGAGGAATCATAATATTACGTAAGACGTGAACCAAGACGATACGCATTGATGAGAGACCCTTGGCTCGCGCGAACTTAATATAGTCTTGCGGTAAAACCTCGGCCACCCCTGCACTGGTGAGGCGAATCACCAATGAGACCTTAAACAGTGCCAAGTTAAAGGCGGGCAGAATTAAGTGATATAGACCGTTAGCCGTTAAGAAAGACCATTGCATGCCAAACAGCTCAACGGTTTCACCACGACCACTCGAAGGCAACCAACCTAAGGTGACGCTAAACATCATAATCAGGACTAAACCAATCCAGAAGGTTGGCAAAGAGAAACCGAGAATGCTCCCCGTCATAATCACACGTGAGAGAATGCTATTGGGATAGAGACCCGCTAGCAGGCCAAGTGGCACACCGACAATAATCGCAATAAATAAAGCGCCAAAAGCCAGCTCTATGGTAGCAGGCAAGCGTTGCAAGACCAAATCAAGTGCTGGCTGGTTAAAGACAAAACTCTTGCCTAAATCCCCCTGCAGGGCCGACTGTAAAAAGCGTAAGTATTGTCGCCAGATCGGTTGATCCAAGCCCAACTGAGCAATTAAGGCCGCACGATCGCGTTGGTCCGCATCGGGACCAATTAGGATATCAATTGGATTGCCAATCGCATGCAAACCAACAAAGACAATAACGGTCATTAGCAAGACGATTAAGATCGCTTGTAAGGCACGTTTAAATAACCACGCTGTCATTCATGCTCTCGATCTTGTGGGGGTGTAGCAGGCTCCCATTCGTCACCCTCTAATTCAGGCTCCGCAAAAGCTTGCAACTGTGCATAGTGGTAAGTGACATCCTCATTAAATAAAGAGGCCGCAATCCCTTGAGCAATCGCTTTAGCCCCATCAGAAATAGCTGGAATATCTCCCGATACCGTACCATGCGATGCCACTGCTGGATAACTAAAGCAGTAAATATTCGCAATGCCAGGTGCATCCACCCCTGGTTTTGCTTGGAATTCAAAATTTGCGCCGAGATCAGGACAGGCCGATAACTCAGCATCTTCCTCTCCTACTGGGGCTTGATAACGCTCAGCCCAAGTACGTACCAGCGAAGAGAAGCTCGCATACTCTGGGCGCAACTGCCAATCAATTTTAAAGCCTGTGGCAAAGAATAGGAAATCCAAGGTAAACACACCCTTCGGTGTATGCACGCTTAACACATCACCATTGACCTCAATCTTATCGATTGGACAGCCTTGGTTAAAGTAAGCATTTGCATATTGTGAAACACGCAAGGTGCTGCCCTTAGGCGGTGGTACTTGTTGCACATTAATATAATGACGGAAACGCCATTTCCATTCATCAGCTAACTGTGCATAGCCATGCGTCAAACCTGGGCTACCAGCACCCTTACCCTTATTAATACGTGGAATATCATCACGGCGAATGAGTAAATCCACACTAGCAGCACCGCTTTCAAGCGCAGTGCCCGCACTATCCATGGCTGAGGCACCCGCACCAATCACGCCTACTCGCTTGCCCTTTAGACTCGTGTAATCATAGACATCAGCAGAGTGCGCCCATAAGTGACGTGGAATGTCTAAAGCGAAATTAGGTACTGAAGGACCACCTAAGCCATCACGGCCAGTCGCTAGAACTAAGCGGCGCGCAATGACTTGCTCGATCTTATCTTGATGGCGAACTGTCAGGATTAAATGCCCTTCTGGATGCAATTCAACACGCTCAACAGCATGTTCATTCAGCACATTCACTTGCATCACCTGGCGATACCAACGTAGATAATCCATCCACTGCAGGCGAGGGATTTTATCCAGTTCTTGCCAGGCATCTTGACCAAACTGGGCCTCAAACCAGGCTCTGAATGTCAGCGATGGAATTCCTAAAGCGGGACCTGTTAATTGTTTAGGCGAGCGCAAGGTGTCCATACGAGCTGTGGTTGCCCAAGGCCCTTCAAAGCCAGCAGGCGAGCGATCATATACCTGAGCCTTAATGCCTAGGTGCTTTAAGGCAGTGGCGACGGTTAGGCCCGCCATACCACCACCAATAATGGCCACATCTACTAGCACTTGCCCATCAAGCGTGCGCTCAGGCACCCAGTCTTTAGCTGGTAATTCAAGTAGGGAGAGCTCTTCTTTTAGGCGCGCTTCTAGCGCTAATAGGCCATTGTTCTCAGTCGTCATATTATTTTTCTCTTGTGAAGAATAGCACTGTCTTAAGGCAGTGAATAAAAATATCGTCTCACTAGCTTATAACGAGAC
>CAZIKJ010000264.1:0-2615 GCA_964539685.1 uncultured Pelistega sp. | reverse complement strand
GAGTCTGTAAATAATTTTGTGTAAATGTTCAAAACTCCTTATTCTTATAGGAAAGAAACAATGGATATGAACATGGAATTAGACAAAGACATCCTTAAAGCCATCACTGATCAAGTGGCCACTAAAAAGCTTAGCGCTGCTGACATGGAAGGTTTGCTACATCAGATGCATAAACAGATGCTTGAGGCCGCTCTTGAGGGCGAGCTTCAAGCACATCTGGGCTATGCCAAACACGCTCCAGAGGGGCGTCTGAGCGGCAATAGCCGTAACGGCACCAGTAAGAAGACCGTTAAAAACGAAAGAGGCGCTGTAGAGTTAACCATTCCTAGGGATCGCAACAGCACGTTTGAGCCGGCGTTAATCAAAAAAGGGCAAACTCGCACGGGCATTATTGACGACCAAATCATCGCTTTGTACAGCAAGGGAATGACCACACGAGAGATTGCCAGCATGATTAAGGAGCTCTATGATGTGGATGTCTCACCGACCTTAATCAGTCATGTGACCGACAAGGTGATCGAGGAGGTTGTGCAGTGGCAAGCCCGCCCCTTAGATAGCCTTTACCCGATTGTGTACCTTGATTGCATCGTCTTAAAAATACGCGATGGACAGCGTATCATCAATAAGTCTGTGTACCTTGCGCTCGGCATTAATGTGACGGGTCATAAGGAGTTACTCGGGATATGGTTATCTGAGAATGAAGGCTCTCGCTTTTGGTTGGGTATCTTAACGGAGCTTAAAAACCGTGGCGTACAAGACATTCTCATCGCCTGCATTGATGGTTTAACGGGCTTCCCTGAGGCAATACAGACCGTGTATCCACATACCCAGATTCAGTTATGCATTGTGCATATGATTCGAAACTCACTGCGTTTTGTGTCCTGGAAAGACTATAAGAAAGTCACGACTGACCTGAAGCTAATTTATCAAGCAGCCACCGAAGAGCAAGCATTAATGGCCTTAGATGCCTTCGAGGAGCGATGGCCACAATACAGTCAAATCGTTAAATCTTGGCGGACACATTGGGCCAACATCATGACCTTGTTTGCGTACCCTGATTACATCCGTAAGGCTATCTATACAACCAATGCGATCGAGTCCTTGAATAGCGTCATTCGTAGTGCCACGAAGCGCCATAAGATGTTCCCCAATGATGAGGCCGCCTTGAAAGTGGTGTATTTAGCCATTATGCAGGCCAGTAAAAAATGGACAATGCCAATACGCGAATGGCGTTCCGCCTTAAATCAGTTTAGTATAGTATTTGGTGACCGTATGACCAGTCACCTCTAAAAAGACGTTTACACAAAATATCTTACAGAGTCGTAAAGAACGACTTTAAATTGTGTTGAGAGTTTCTGGTCCACTTAAAAAACTTCATCTTTTATGTAAATGTTCTAGGCGCTGTTTGCACAGCAACTAGAACGGTCTTTATCATCAAGTTTTTAGCGGAAAACCACCTGCAAAATAAACTTATATGGCCTTTAATTTATCAGCATTAGCTGCAAAAATTTTCTCTATTTCAACGGCCATGTTAAGCAAGTGATAGTCATTATTAGGTTTTGCCATTAATTGAAAACCAATCGGTAAACCAGAGCTTGGCAATGGCAGCGAAACAGCACATAGCTCTAAATAATTGGCTGGTTGCGTATTTTTAGTCATTCCAAGAGCTAATGTCAAACCTATCTCTGGGTTTTCAACTTCAGAAACTAGAGGAGGAAAAACAGTCGTTGTAGGGCTGATCCACGCATCAAAATTTGAAATATGGTCATGTGCTAATTTTATGCTTTGCTTTCTACGATCTATCAAAGCTAGATAATCATGCGCTTTAATACCTAAACCTGACTCGACCCTTTGAGCTACAATTGGGTCCATAAGGTGTTTTTGTTTAAGAAAGTTCTCTTCTCCGAGCATTGCAAGTATATATGCTGGCATTGTCACTGGGAAATAATCTTTCCTTTCATTGGCAGCATTAACAACAATATCATCAACACAAATTCCATGCTCTTTTAGTAAAGTAACTCCTTTATTAAAAGCCTCATTGATATCTTCATTTATTTCATCAAAAAAATGATTTGTTGGAACACCAAACTTTAATCTATCTACTTGAGTTTCACGCCTTTCCACAGAGTTGCTTTCAAGACTTAATAAAGAACTTAATGTTTGGAAAACGGTTAAAGCATCTTGCGCTGACTTTGTTAATAATCCAATTGAATCCACTGTTGGATCTAGAGGAAAAGCACCCTCAACAGGCCATAATCCAAATGTCGTTTTTAAGCCAAAAACCCCATTAAATGCAGCAGGCACACGTACGGAGCCACCAGAATCGCTACCTATGGCGAATGCACATAAGTCCGCACCAACAGCGACAGCAGAACCTGAGCTAGAACCACCTGGCAAACGATGATTATCAAGATCAGCAGCACACCAAGGTGTCCCTCTAGGTTGTGATTGTCCAGTAATTCCTAAACAAAACTCAACAGTTTTGGTTTTACCCAAAAAGACACAACCCGATCTTCTTAAGGCCTTAATGAAATCTCCTTCCTCCTTACCTAGGATGCCCGACAAATCAAGATTAGAGCCCACTTTGGGCGCTGGCATGCCATCAATGTTAAATA
>CAZIKJ010000263.1:0-2728 GCA_964539685.1 uncultured Pelistega sp. | reverse complement strand
CAGGGGAACGTTACCTAAGCTCGGCCTTATTTGAAGGCCTGTTTGATGACAAAGGTTTGCCTGTACAAGCGTAATGTTATGGCGATTTCAGTTCACTGAGCGTTCGATCTGAAAATCATGAACTGAAATCCAAAGTCTGATATTGAGGTCTGACAGTCAAGCTCTGAAACTCAGGTCCGACGTTGAGTTCTAAATTATGGTCTGAAATTGAAGTCTGATATTAAGGTCTGAAATCATGAGTTGAAATTTCGGCCTTAAATCCAAGTTCTGACAGTATTAACTTCTGAAAATTATCGTTACAAGACAATTTTCTATCGCAAAAAACCCGTCGTTTGGCGGGTTTTTTGCGTAAACTTATACCTCCTTATCAAGCGTAAGCTTGCTGGATATTCATGGTAAAATGCGTAAATACTTATCACTGTTTAGTACATGTCTACAGAATTTTTTCACCTCGATGAACATAACGGACTTCTCACCTTAAATTTAAAGGGTGAGTGGACGGTTGCGAACTTTGCTCAGCTGAAGCAGGAGTTTAAGAGAGGTTTAAAGCGTGAGCTTAAGCGTTATGTACCGCGAGAAACGTCTCTCAATGTAGAGCACATCAGTCAATTGGATACGGCAGGTATCCTACAAATTGTTGATTTGTGTGGGATGAATTCATTGGTCCAGGCCGTGGAGAGTAGCAGCACCATATCACCCGAGCGCCGTAAAATGATTCATACGGTGCTTGCTGCTTTGCCTGAAGAGGAAGAATGTCATCACAAGCCAGCTAGATGGAGTCTAACTGACTATCTCGCCAATGTTGGTAAGGCGACTATAAACCTGAAGAACGAATCACTGCATTGGTTTGGATTCTTGGGCTTAGTGCTTGAACGCTTTTTTAGCTTAATGTTCCAACCACATAAGTGGCGTATCACCTCGGTTGTCGCGAATATTGATAATAGTGGCTTGAAAGCGGCACCCATTGTGATGTTGCTCTGTTTTATGGTGGGTGCCGTGGTGGCATTCATAGGGGCTACGGTGCTGCAAACTTTCGGGGCTGAAGTGTTTGCCGTGCATCTAGTTGCGTACTCATTTTTACGTGAGTTTGCCATTATTCTGACCGCCATTCTGATGGCAGGGCGTACGGCGAGTGCCTTTACCGCGCAGATTGGTTCGATGAAAGTTAATCAAGAAATTGATGCACTCCAAGCCTCGGGCTCTGACCCCATTGCTTTAATTGTCGTGCCTCGTGTTGTCGCGTTATTGGTTTCTATGCCCTTACTCACTTTCTTAGGCATGATGGCCGGTATTGTGGGCGGCATGCTTGTGTGTGCCGTGAGTCTGAATATTTCCCCTAATTTATTTTTCGAAATACTCAGTACGAAAATTGCGGTTAAGCATTTTTTAGTGGGTATTGCGAAAGCACCCTTAATGGCTATTGTGATTGCGGTCACGGGCTGTATTGAGGGCTTTAAAGTCTCTGGCAGTGCGGAGTCTGTTGGTCATCATACGACGGCCAGTGTGGTGAAGTGTATCTTCTTAGTGATTCTCTTGGATGCCTTGTGCGCCATCTTCTATATGGAAATGGGGTGGTAAATGAGTGAGTTTAGAGCGTTTGAGATAGAGCAAGATTCAATCGCATCAAGTGTTATCACACCGGACGTGGGTACTGACCAGCAGGCAAGTACTGATCTCGCTAAGGATCTAAGTGCTGTAGCCGATACCCAAGTAAACGCAGTGTTAGGTGCGGAGTCAAGAGTTGATTCTATTGCGAAATCTAATTCGAACTCTAACGCGGAGCAGAGAGTGGATTCGCGCGTAATTAAAGTACGCAATTTAGATAATGAGTTTAACGGCTTTTACGTACATCAGAATCTCGATCTTGATGTCTATCGTGGTGATATTTTAGGTGTGGTGGGTGGCTCAGGTACGGGTAAATCTGTGCTCTTGCGCTCAATCGTTGGATTACGTAAACCGACAGCAGGTACTGTTGAAGTACTGGGTAAATCTATGTTGAATTTGGATGGGCGAGAGCGCACGGAATTGGGACGAAACCTCGGTGTGCTTTTTCAAAGCGGTGCTTTATACTCGTCCTTAACGGTCGTGGAGAATGTGGCTTTCCCGCTTATCGAGCAACTCAGTTTGAGTCGTCAAGAGGCCGAGCATATTGCTCGCTTGAAGATTCTCTTAGTCGGTCTGCCATTGAGTGCGGCAAGCAAATATCCCTCTGAGTTATCGGGTGGCATGGTAAAGCGCGCGTCCTTAGCGCGGGCTTTAGCGTTGGACCCGCAGATTCTTTTCTTAGATGAACCGACCGCGGGCTTGGATCCTGTGGGGGCGGCTCAGTTTGATCAACTTATGCTAACCTTACGTGACGCCTTAGGACTCACTATGTTTTTAGTGACGCATGACCTTGATACCTTATATACCGCCTGCAGCCGAGTGGCAGTGCTATTTGACAAGAAAGTCCTTATCAATGACACGATTGATAAAGTATCCAAGTTTGATAATCCTTGGATTCAAGAATATTTTAATGGTCCCCGTGGTCGCGCTGCGTATACCGCACAGACGACGTAACGAAACAGAAACAGCAGGGGATCGCTATGGAGGTAGTAAAGTAAATGGAACCTAAAGCAAGACATGTGCTCATAGGAATTTTCACCTTAGTCACGTCGATTTTGGCGGTGGTATTTGCCTTATGGCTCGCCAATGTCAATACGCACAAAGGGGTGAATCACTATTATGT
>CAZIKJ010000262.1:0-5194 GCA_964539685.1 uncultured Pelistega sp. | reverse complement strand
GTGTTAAGGTTGAGTTATTTGAAGGCATTAATGCGGGTGAGTCAGACTACTCATCGGTCATCACTAAACTTAAAGCAGCGGGCGTAGACTTTGTTTACTACGGTGGTTATCACCCAGAACTAGGTTTATTACTGCGTCAATCTAAGGAACAAGGCTTTAATGCTAAGTTCATGGGCCCAGAGGGTGTGGGTAACGTAGACATTAATGCGATTGCAGGTGATGCAGTTGAAGGTATGTTATTAACCTTCCCAGCGGACCACTCAGCTTTACCTGAAAATGCTGAAATTGTTAAGCTATTCAAAGATAAAGGGCGTGACGCATCAGGTGCTTTCCAATTAACGTCTTATGCAGCCGCGCAAGCTATTTTTGCTGGTATCAAAGAAACTGGCGGTACTGATACTGAGAAAATTTCTGAATGGTTGCACAGCAATAAAGTACCTACTGTGATCGGTGAATTAAGCTGGCAAGATTCTGGTGACTTAACAAGCTTTGAGTTTGATGTGTTTGAATGGCACAAAGATGGCTCTAAGTCTACGGCGCCTTAATAGAGCTAGACGCTTATTTTAATATCGTCTAAAGCCTATTGAATCTAAGCCGAAGACTTATAGTATAAGCCTAAAATAAAAGAGGATGCTTTTTAAAAGCATCCTGTTTTTTTATGGGAACTTGCCGTAAAATCCCTTTCTTTTGGGTACGAAGAGAGGGAATGACGTCAAGGAAAGGACATCAAGCTAAGAACTTTTAAACATGACTGTTCTGTGTCCTTATGCTGTGATATCTGCCTGCTCAATGCGACGTCCCGTCTCTTGATCAAACCAGTGCAGTGGGAACTTCTCATCGGCACCGATACGAATTACATCACCTGCTTTAACAGGCTTATGACTCGTTTCATGTAAATCCGCACGAATAACAATTGAAGTATCGCCTAATAAGCAGTGAATCAGTTGTTCAGAACCCAGAATTTCCACCATCTCAACGCGTACCTCAAACTGATCGCCATCGAGACTGATATGCTCTGGACGTAAGCCTAAGATCACTTGCTTTTGCTTTAAGATTTCAACGACCTTATGTGTATTGATGGCGAGTGCAATACCATCCGCTGTACTAATTTGCCCTTGTGCATCAATCTTGACAGGAATGAGATTCATGGGCGGGGAACCAATAAAGCTTGCTACGAAGGTCGAAGCAGGGCGCTCGAAGACTTCGGTAGGGGTGCCAATCTGCTCAGCGTAACCCTTGTTCATCACCACCATACGTTGGGCCAAGGTCATAGCCTCAACTTGGTCATGCGTTACATAAAGGCTAGTGGTGTTTAAGCGCTGGTGCATCTTTTGAATTTCAAGGCGCATTTGAACCCTTAACTTAGCATCTAAGTTAGAGAGTGGCTCGTCAAATAAGAAAACCTTGGGTTCTCGTACGATCGCACGTCCCATAGCTAAACGCTGACGTTGACCGCCTGAGAGTTGACGTGGACGGCGGTCAAGCAGGTGGCTGAGTTCAAGAATTTGAGCGGCTTGTTGGACGCGTGTATCAATTTCTTGCTTGCTCAGTTTGCGAATTTTTAAGCCATATGCCATATTCTCGTAGACTGACATATGGGGATAGAGCGCATAGTTTTGGAAAACCATGGCAATGTCGCGTTCTGCTGGTTCGAGTTTATTGACGATCTTATCGGCAATTGAAATATCGCCTTCAGTGACGGATTCAAGTCCAGCGACCATGCGCATTAAGGTTGATTTGCCACAACCAGAAGGGCCTACGATCACAATAAATTCACCATCTTTAACATCAAGGTCGACACCATGAATAACAGCAACTCCACCTGGGTAGACTTTTTTAACTTGTTTAAAACTAAGGGTAGCCATTGTATTTAATCCTTTTATTTTTCAGAGTCTACCAGACCCTTAACAAACCATTTTTGCATAAGAAGTACGACTAAGCCTGGAGGAATCATGGCTAAGATCGCCGTTGCCATCACCAGATTCCAACTCGTGACGCTGTCACCACCACTAATCATGGTACGAATACCGACCACAATTGGCGTGAAGTCTTCGGTGGTTTTCATTACTAGCGGCCAGAGGTATTGGTTCCAACCATAGGTAAATTGAATGACGAAAAGTGCGGCAATACTTGTGCGAGAAAGTGGGAACAAAATGTCTTTGAAAAAGCGCATCGGTCCAGCACCATCAATCCTTGCCGCTTCAATTAATTCATCCGGTACGGTTAAGAAAAATTGACGGAATAAGAAAGTAGCCGTTGCTGATGCGATTAGAGGTAAGGTTAAGCCAGCATAGGTATTGACTAGGCCTAAATTGGCTACAACTTCGAATGTTGGCGAAATACGCACCTCTACGGGTAACATCAGAGTGACAAAAATCATCCAGAAAAACAGCATACGGAAAGGGAAGCGGAAGTACACCACGGCAAAGGCTGATAGCATAGAGATCGAAATCTTACCGAGCGCAATTACCATGGCAGTAACAAAGCTGACCCAGAGCATCTGTCCAACGGGTGTTGCATTACTGCGGCCAGTGCCCATTAGGGCGTCATAATAGTTCTGAAGAAGATGACTACCTGGCCACAGGCTCATCGGTGCATTGGCCACTTCTTGTGCGGTTTGAGTGGATGCTACAAACGCTATATATAAGGGGAATGCCACTAGGATTAGACCAATAATCAAGGTTAAGTGGGCGATAAAATCAAGCCAAGGGCGACGTTCAATCATAATTTAGGCTCCTGGTTTAGTATTGGACTTTACGGTCAATGTAACGGAATTGGATAATCGTTAAACCAATCACAATTAACATTAAGATGACCGATTGGGCACCTGAGGAGCCGTAGTCAAACGATTTAAAGGCAGTTTTATAGACGTTGTATACAAGGATATTGGTCGATGAGCCAGGGCCACCTTGCGTTGTAGTGTCGATAATTGCGAAAGTGTCGAAGAAGGCATACACCATATTAATCACCAAGAGGAAGAAGGTAGTTGGTGATAAGAGGGGGAATATGATGGTCCAGAATCGACGCGAAGGCGAGGCGCCATCAATGGCGGCTGCCTCAATTAAGGACTTAGGTATGGCTTGTAAACCCGCTAAGAAAAAGAGGAAATTATAGGAAATTTGTTTCCAGATAGCGGCCATCACCACTAAGACCATTGCATGATTAGAGTTCAGCTGAGGATTCCAACCGATACCTAATTGACTGAGATATACCGCCACTGTACCGATTGAAGGTGAAAACATAAAGGCCCAAAGTACACCAACCACTGCAGGAGCAACGGCATAAGGCCAGATAATTAAGGTTTTATAGGTGGTGGCGAATTTAATTACACGATCGGCCATCACCGCTAATACTAAAGAGACACCTAAACCGATGACCGCCACTAAGGTTGAGAAGACGATAGTGACCAAGAAAGAGTCATAGTAATTAGGGTCATTAAATAAACTAATATAGTTATCAAAGCCCACGAAAGTTGAGTCACCACCGAAAGCGCTTTCAATAAAAAACGATTGCCAAATCGCCTGACCAGCGGGCCAGAAGAAAAAGATAATGGTGATAAGCAATTGTGGGGCTAATAAAAGCAAGGGGAGTGCTTTATGTGTAAAGACAACGCGCTTTTCCATGTTAGATACCCGTAACAGCAACGGCGGGAAGTTACGCTTCCCGCCATTTTATTATTGTAAAGTCGAGCGAAATAAATTACTTATTGCTATTTTCAAAGCGAGTCAGTAATTCATTATCACGACGCGTCATTTCTTCTAGGCCTTCGGCAACAGAGACTTTCTGAGCGAAGATCTTCTCTAACTCCCCATCCTGTACGTCACGGATTTGTGGCAAGAAACCTAAGCGAACACCGCGTGAGGCATCGGTGGTGGCTACGTTAAGTTGTAGGAAAGGAATATCAGTACCTGGGTTTTTGTCATAAAAGCCTGAGGCTTTAGTTTCCTCATAAGCGGCTTTAACAACAGGCACGTAACCAGTGTCTTGGTGCCATTTAGCGGCAATACTAGGCTCAGAAATATAGTGGAAGAAAGCGGTTACGCCCTTGTAGATATCTTCAGATTTCTTATTGAAGACCCATAGTGAGGCACCACCAATCACACTGTTTTGTGGTTCAGACACAATATCTGAGTTGTAAGGAAGACGTGAGATTCCGAATTCAAATTGTGCATTCTTGCTAAAGCTAGCTCGAGAACCGCTTGAACCGGTGAACATGGCACATTTGCCAGCTGAGAATAATGAGTTACCTGCGTCACCACGACCACCATAGGTGAATGTGCCTGCTTTGGCCATATCGTTAAGGTAGGTGAAGTGCTTTACAAAGTTTTCTTGTTTCAGGTCAACGCGAGCGTCTAAACCATCAAAGCCGTTGTTTTTCGAGGCATATGGGGTGTTGTGAAGTGCGGCGAAGTTCTCGACCAGTACCCATGATGGCCATGATGTTGTATAACCACACTCAAAACCTGCGGCTTTAATTTTTTCTGCAGCGGCATTAATTTCTTGATAAGTCTTCGGTGGTGTATTCGGATCAAGACCTGCTTTAGTGAACATGTCTTTGTTGTAGTAGAAAACAGGGGTTGAGCTGTTAAAAGGCATTGAGGCTAATTTGCCATTAGGCTCTGAATAGTAACCTGCAATCCCTGGTACGAATTTAGCAGGATCGATTGGATTGCCTACTTCTTCACTCATTTCTTGAATCGGTTTAATGGCACCCTTAGAGTACATCATAGTAGCTGTACCGACTTCAAATACTTGAATAATATCAGGGGCTTGGCCTGCGCGGAAAGCAGCAATACCAGCGTTCATAGATTCGCCGTAATTACCTTTATAGGTTGCCGTGATTTTATAGTCTGATTGTGATTTATTGAAGTTATCAACGATTTCGTTGACACGTTCACCAAGGGCGCCTTCCATTGAGTGCCAGAAGGTCACTTCGGTCGCGGCAGATGCGTGTGATGCTAAGCCACACAATAGGGCTAATGATAAAGCTTTAGGAATTAACTTCATTTTCAACTCTCCTGGAGTAGGTAATGACTAAAATGTATATTGTCCGGATAGGCAACAACGCCATAATATTACTCGTATATTACAATGAGATGAAGTCCCTTGAAAATATTTTTGTCTAATGGTTTACATTAATAAATCGTGACTCCTCTCTAAAACCCTTATCAAGTCACTCAAGACTATGAAATAA
>CAZIKJ010000261.1:0-12738 GCA_964539685.1 uncultured Pelistega sp. | reverse complement strand
GATCACGACAAGGTGATGATGGAGTCCTTAATGTGCTTTAAACGCGCAGGTGCCGATGGTATCTTGACTTACTTTGCGATTGAAGCGGCGAAGATTCTGAAGGGAGAGGCTTAGTTTATTGTTGAACTGTCGACAAAATATCGGCAGTTCAACAAAGCCGCTGCGGTCTTATTCAAGCAATAAAGCCTAATTATCCATAAGGCTTGCCTTAAACACAAAATACTGACGTGAAAGGCAGGCCTTGATTTTATTGTTGATTAGATTGCTTTGAATTTCAAACAAATGACCGAGGCTTATTGCGCTTACGCGGATTCGGCAAGAAAGCGGTAGCTAGACCCAGTAAGGGTAGATAGGCGGTAACATCATAAACCCAAAGAATGCCATGCTTATCAGCCAAGACACCTAGTCCCGCTGCACCAAGCCCACCTATACCGAACATAAGACCAAACATCAAGCCTGATACCAGCCCTACTCTGCCTGGCGCCGCCTCTTGCGCATAGACCACTAAAGCGGCAAAGGCTGAGGACATAACTAAGCCAATAATGCTTGCCAAGATACCCGTCCAGACTAAGCCAACATGCGGCAAAGCCAAGGCGAAAGGCGCCACCCCAAGAAATGACACCCAGATAACGGCATTGCGCCCAATCCGATCACCCACAGGTCCACCTGCAAAAGTCCCAAAGGCCACAGAAGCTAAGAAGATAAATAAGAAGAGCTGACTTTGTTGCGTGCTTAAACCAAACCGCTCGATTAGGTAAAATGTAAAGTAATTGGTAAAGGAGCCAATATAGATGAACTTGGCAAACATCAAAATACAAATCACCACAATCGCACGTATCATCGCCGGACGGCTTAAGCCTGCTTGCTGCTGTCGCGCGATGCCTTTTAGCTGAGTTCGACCATGTGTGAGCGTCCAGCGCGTTACACGAAATAAGACCCACACACCGAAGAGTGCCGCCACCACGAGCCAGGCAATGGCGGGCTGTCCATAAGGAATAATAATCGCGGCAGCCAATAAGGGACCAATCGCTGAGCCCGAATTGCCCCCGACCTGGAAGGTTGACTGGGCCGTACCAAATCGACCACCTGAAGCCATTCGCGCCACTCGAGAAGCCTCGGGGTGAAAGGTTGCCGAGCCTACGCCAACCACCGCCGCAGCAACCAGCAGCATGGGATAGCTACTGGCCGTCGCTAACAGTATGATACCGAGCAAAGTCACGATCATGCCGCTGGGTAAGAGATAGGCCACAGGACGCTTATCCGTATACAGCCCAATCCAGGGTTGCAATAATGAGGCGGTAATTTGATAAGTTAAGGCAATCATACCAATCTCACCAAAGCTTAAATCAAACTGCCCTTTGAGCATCGGGAAGATCGCCGGCAGTACCGCCTGAATCATATCGTTCAAGAGATGCGCTAAGGCCGCCGCACCGACAATCTTTAGATGGAAGGTAGTTTTCGTATTATCGCTAGCACTTACTGTGCCTGTATTGGCTAATGAGGTGGTTTTCGTGTGCATATGAAAGCAATGATGAAAAGGCAAAAAGCGATTGATAGTCGGTACAAATACCGAGATCAATCGCCATTGAAGGTCATTCTTTATATCAAAAATTTATTTCAAATTAAAAACAGTACAACTTAATTTGAACGATAACATCGACAGAATGCATTAAGCACCCGCCGCAGGAATACCATTGCGTCCAGGAAAATCTGGCGCTAAGGCACGTGCATTATCCATCTTCAGCCATAGGCGTAGGAGTTTACGGCGTGCACCGAGCTGCTCAAAATCTTCAAAACTCGTGCGTGAGTGCATCACCGTATAGTTATTACAAAACTGCACATCACCCGGCTCCAACATCATGTCTAAGCGTAAGCGTGGGTCTTGGCTTACATGATCGAATATATCTAGGGCCTCTTTCTGCACACGAGAGACAGGCACATTCATAATTTCATGCCCTAACTCAATGTATGCACGCAGATAACGACCTGCTAGCTTGCCATCCCAGTAACTAAAGATGGGAGAAAGCGAAGGCAAAGCCTCACCGAGATGCGCATAATATGAGGGGTGGTAGAAATAGGATAAATACTCAGGGTACTTTTCCAGAATTTCGTTATAGACGGTAGAGAAGCTCACCACACTGCTAAGTCCCCCTTCTTTCGCCTTACGAATGGATAAGAGCCCAACAACATCGGACATATCCGTATGGTACGGCAAATACAGATTGGTCTCGTAAACGCGTGTATTCTTATCATTGATATCACCCACATTCTGCACATGACCCAATAAATCACCACGCGCATTCTGTGTCACAGGCAAGCCAAGATAGACACCGATTAAGTAATACAGGCTGCTCAGCTGCGTCTCATTATATTTGTGGGGATCTAAACCACGAATTAAGAGAAAGCCGTAACCATTCTCCAGCTCTTCAGCAATCGCCGCCATCTCATTTAAGAACTGTTCGTCGTGAATCACCACATCTTCTTTAGAAAAATTAGGTGCTTTAAGTTGCGTCAGCTCCAAAACTTTTAAACCTTGGTCAAGCACATTCAAAGTATGCGCAGAGAGATGGTGAATCCAATCGGTCTTATCGGCAATCTCTTGCCCAATCCATGCGCATTTATCAGTAATTTTTTCTTTTAATATCGTATTCATAAGCCTTCTTCGTCGAAATCAGTATGTATAGATACAGTTTAACCGCATTTAGTGACAGAGTGTTACATGACGTCTTAGCGCTGTATTAACCTTAGCTAAATTGAGCGCCATCTTAGGCTTAAATTGTGCCTTGCCTTAAATTGTACGCCGTCTTAAATGGTGTCCTGTCTTTAACAGCTCCCTGCCTAAAACTGCACTCTGCCTTAAAGTTTGCGCTGCCTCAAACTGTGCTCAGTCTTCACTTCCCTTGCGTAAACCCACTTAAAGATACACAAGCGTAAGATTCCCACTACAATACACAGAAACATAAGGCATTAAATCCGACCTCAATCATTTACTCTTGGAGACCATATGCTCCCCATCTGGGTCATTTTGGCATCTTTTACCTACGCAGCCATTCTTTTTATGATTGCCTGGTTAGGCGATCGCTATTCGGTCTATGCGCAACGCCCATGGGTGCGGCCAACGGTCTATAGCTTAGCACTGGCGGTCTACTGTTCGTCATGGACTTTTTACGGTGCTGTCGGCTCAGCAGTACGCTATGGTTGGGGTTACTTACCTATTTACCTGGGTCCCTTCTTAATGCTGATGTTCGGTTGGCGCCTCATTGAACGACTCGCCTTGGTCGCTCAATCACAGAACATCGTCTCGATTGCCGACTTCTTGGCCAGTCGTTATGAACGCTCGCAACGCTTAGCAGGCTTAGTCGCCTTTATCTCCTTAATTGCCGTCGTACCTTATCTAGCCCTGCAATACAAGGCAGTGACCATGAGCTTAACGGTATTAACAGGGCATGATGTACAGATGCAAATCTGGGGCGACCCGACCCTTTACGTCGCCGTCGTCATGGCGCTCTTCTCGATCCTCTTTGGCACCCGCCAGGTTGATGCTACCGAACACCGCCCAGGCTTAATTTTGGCGGTGGCCTTCGAGTCTTTGGTGAAAATCTTGGCCTTAGTCTCCGTGGGTATCTTTGCCTTTGTCTGGTCAAATCAACATAATTTTGATATTCATGGGGCTGTTCAGACTCTGGTGATCAATTCGCCACCGATAGGCTTTGTCGGTCAAACCTTATTAGCCTTTGTCGCCATTATCTGTCTACCACGACAATTTCATGTGGCCGTCGTCGAATGTGGCAATGTCACTGATATTCGGCGTGCTCGTTGGCTCTTCGGTGCTTATCTCTTACTTATCGGCTTAATGATTTTACCTATTGCTGTGGTCGGCATAGAATTATTCGGCGCCTCGGGGGAAGTGCCTGCCGATAGCTTTGTCTTAGCGATACCCTTATCGCAGAACCAGATGTGGCTCGCCCTAGTCGCCTATATCGGCGGTTTCTCCGCTGCCACTGGTATGGTCATTGTCACCAGTGTCGCCCTCTCCACCATGGTCAGTAATGACTTGATTATGCCACTCTTATTACGCCGCGGCTGGGCGCATCCCTCACAAGTGGATATGTCAGCAACCGTGCTGTGGATTCGTCGCTTTTCTATCTTCTTCTTATCCTTAAGTGCTTATGTGTACTACCTCGGCAGTGGTCGTGACACCGCTCTCTCCGCTTATGGCTTAATGACCTTCGCGGCGGTTGCACAATTTGCTCCTGGCTTAATTGGCGGACTCTATTGGCAGAACGCCAGTCGTCGAGGGGTTGAGCGCGGCCTTCTATTGGGCTTTGTCATCTGGACCTATACGCTCTTACTACCCGCACTCTCGGCATCAGGTTGGTTTCCATCAGCTTGGATTGAAGAAGGCCCATTCGGCATTATCTGGTTACGGCCATATCAACTCTTTGGTCTCGATATTGGCGATCCCTTAACCCATGGCACTTTCTGGTCGCTTCTGCTCAACACCGCAATTTTTCTCTTGGTTTCAGTGAAAAAGGGACCGAGCCTGAGCGAACGCCTACGTGCCAAACCTTTCTTACACCCTTACGCACAACACCAACGTGGGCTTGATTCATCAACTTGGAAGGGGAATGTCCGGGTCAAAGACTTAATTGCCTTAGCGGGTCGAATTGTAGGTGAGAGCAAGGCAGAATGGTCATTTAGCAATCAAGCTAAACAACGCGCGCAAGTCATCAATGAAGACTTGCGTGCTGATAGTCAATGGATTCAATATACCGAACTCTTACTGGCCGCCGCTGTGGGCGCCGCTTCAGCACGGCTGTTACTCACCAGCGCACTGCGTGGCTCGGGCATGGAAGTTGCCGCTATTGTCTCTATCCTTGATGAGGCGGGCCAGGAACTTCGCTTTAATCGTGACATCTTATTAGCAACCTTAGAGAACCTGGATCAAGGCGTGAGCGTGGTGGACTCGCAGATGCGCTTGGTGGCTTGGAATCAGCGTTACCAGCAAATTTTTAATTTACCCTCAGGTATGCTGTATGTGGGCCGCCCTATAGCCGATTTGATTCGCTTTGCTGCCAAGATTGATAAAACTCCTATTCTCAATGAGCAAGCCTTAGAGGAAAACACTCAAAAGCGCTTAGACTTGATGCGTGCAGGAACCTCCTACTCATTTCAGCGAATTTTAAATAATAATCGTGTGATTGAGCTACGTGGCCGCCCTTTGCCAGGCGGAGGTTATGTCTCGAGCTACACCGATGTGACTGAGTACAAGCGGGTAGAAAAGGAGCTACTCGAAATCAACGAACATCTTGAGCAACGCGTCGCCGAACACACGCAAGCGGTTGAGAAGGCGCAGCAATCGCGCACCTACTTCCTAACTGCTGTCAGTCATGATGTTTTGCAGCCGATTAATGCCGCTCGCCTATTCGCATCTGCTCTACATGAATCGCATGAAGCCCGTGAGATGCAACATCTTGCGGACCGCGTCGATGCCTCATTACAAGCTGCCGAAGACTTGCTTGAAGGACTCTTAGATATTTCACAGTTAGAGACTGGTGCACTTAAGCCCGAAATCACCGTCTTTGATGGACGTCAGATGCTGCAAGACCTACTCGAGCAATATGCTCCCTTAGCCAAGCGCCGCAACTTACGTTTAACGATTCATATGCGCCCACTCTATATCCGTAGTGATCAACGCTTAGTGCGTCGTGTCATCCAGAACTTTTTAGCCAATGCGCTACGCTATACCCGAGAAGGCCGAGTCATTCTCAGCGGGCGCATACGCGGCGAGATGGTCGAGTTTCAAGTCTGGGACACGGGGCAAGGCATTCCACCCCATCACTTAGAGCGTATTTATGATGAGTTCCATCGTTATGAACAGAATTTTGACTGGGGTGAGCGTGGTCTAGGACTGGGCTTATCGATCTGTCAGCGCATCTCCTCGCTCTTAGAGCTGCCACTTTCTGCACAATCGACCTTGGGTAAAGGCAGTGTGTTTAGTATTAAAGCCCCCCTCGCAAAGAAAGAGGATATCGTCACACCCCTAGCCAAGGATAAAAGTACTATCGACTTACCCTTACAAGGCTTGAAGGTCCTATGTCTCGATAATGATGGAGAAATTCTGCTCGGTATGCAGACCCTTTTATCTAAATGGGGCGTTGAGGTTATTACTGCCAGTACGATTGACGAAGCCTTGAGTAAGATGAGCTTGGAGCCGCATGTTCTATTGGTGGATTATCACTTACATGATCGTCTTGATGGCTTAGATAGCTTAGATGCTTTACGGGAGAATGCGCGTCACTTGCATGGAGCCTTATTAACCGCAGATGGCAGTGATGAGTTACGTCAGCAAGCGCGACAGCGTGGTTATCTGGTACTCACTAAACCTGTTAAACCAGCGTCATTGCGTTCGTTCTTAAGTGCGCACCATCGTAAAAATTAAAGTGAAGACTTAAAATACCACTGGAGCTTACTCTTACGGCGTCTACGCATATTGCCAAGCATCAGCAATAATCGCCAACTTGCCGATTAAAAGTCAGCAGGACTCTCCATGTCCTGTAAGCCCAGTTGATACGCGATTAAAACCGCTTGAGTGCGATTATTGACACCCAATTTACGCAAAATAGCGGTCATATGGGTTTTAATGGTCGCTTCTGAGACACCCAACTCATAGGCAATTTGCTTATTCAGCTGACCGGTACTCACCATCTGCAAGACACGGAATTGTTGTGGTGTGAGTTCACGCAATAACTTGGCGGCTTCCGCTTCCGCTGGGCTGATGACGGGTGTTTGCACCGCATGTTTAGGCAGCCAAGTCTCGCCCATAAGAACCCTCTCTAAGGCGGTACTTAGCGTCTCACTATCAGCAGATTTAGGAATAAACCCCATCGCCCCATGATCAACAGCTCGACGCATTAAGGCAGGGTCTTCTTGGGCGGAAATAATCACGATCGGTAATTGCGGATAATGTGTCCGTAAATACACTAAAGCGCTAAACCCGGCAGCGCCAGGGATATTCAAATCCAGTAAAAGCACATCCGCATCAGAGCGCTCATCAGCCAAGGCATATAAAGAGCTGATATTATGCGCCTCATGAATGCTTGCTGACGGATACAAGCGGGAGATTAGTCCACGCAATGCCTCGCGAAACAAGGGATGATCATCAGCAATCAATAATTCATTCATAGCGCGCCTATCATACAAAAAGGGAGCTAAAAAGCTCCCTTGTCATGTTAATCCAAACTAGGATTAGTGTGCGCTAGCTTTACTTGCACCTAAACCCGTTTGACTACGTACTGTGAGTGCATCGAAAGCAGCTTGCTCTTTCGCAGCATCAGCACTTTTATCAAGTACAGAGAACAACCAGATCGCAAAGAAAGCGAGTGGGATTGATAAGATACCAGGATTCGGGAACGGTGTGATTGGCTCAGCAAAGCCTAATACATCAACCCATACTGTTTTACTTAAGACTACCCAAACAGTCGCTGTAATGAGACCTAGGAATCCACCAATTGTAGCACCTCGTGTGGTGCAACCGCGCCAAGAAATCGAAAGCACCAAAACTGGGAAGTTCGAGCTCGCGGCAATCGCGAAGGCCAGACCTACCATGAAGGCCACGTTCTGATTTTCAAAGATAATACCTAAGATAATCGATAAGACGCCTAAAGAAATAGTTGATAAGCGAGAGATACGCATTTGTTTCTCTTCAGTCGCAGTCTCTTTCGCAAATACGTTAGCATACAAGTCATGCGAAATCGCTGCTGCACCCGCTAAGGCTAGACCTGCCACTACCGCCACAATTGTCGCAAACGTTACCGCGGCTAAGAAACCAAGGAGCAAGTGACCACCCACCGCATTGGCTAAGTGTACCGCCACCATATTCGTGCCACCAATGAGACTCTTGAGCATATCAAAATTACCTTGGGCATCAGTGATATAGAACTCAGGGTGACGTACCAAGAGTGCAATCGCACCAAAACCGATGATAAAGGTCAAGATATAGAAGTAACCAATAAAGCTACTGGCCCAAATCACTGATTTACGTGCTTCTTTCGCATTCGCTACGGTAAAGAAGCGCATCAAGATATGGGGTAAACCTGCGGTACCGAAAGCCAAGGCAATACCCAAGGACAAGGCATTCAGAGGATTGCTACTGACCGATGAGCCTGGTGCCAAGATCGCACGACCTGAAGGGTGAGTTTCAACCGCTTCTTTGAGTAATTGATCTGGACTGAAGCTGAAGGCTTTCAAGACCAAGAAGGTCATCAATGTAGCACCGAACAACATCAACACCGCTTTAATGATTTGTACCCATGTAGTTGCAGTCATACCGCCGAATGTCACATACACCATCATTAAAGAGCCAACAATTAATACCGCTGTGGTGTAGTTAATATTAAATAACAACACGATTAACTTACCCGCACCGACCATCTGTGCAATTAAGTACAAGGCAATAATCAGTAGAGAAGCACTCGCCGCTAGCACTCGCATAGGTGTTTGCTTTAGGCGGAAAGCGGTTACGTCAGCAAAGTTATAGCGACCTAGGTTACGTAGGCGCTCAGCAATCAAGAACATCACGACAGGCCAACCAAACATAAAGCCAATCGCATAAATCATGCCGTCAAAACCACTGACATACACCATACCTGCAATTCCTAAGAAGGAAGCGGCAGATAGATAGTCACCAGCAATCGCAAGACCGTTCTGGAAGCCAGAAATACCGCCACCAGCAGTATAGAAGTCAGCGGTCGTCTGGGTGCGGCGTGCCGCCCACCAGGTAATGCCCATGGTACCGGCAATAAATATCAAGAACATAATAATGG
The DNA here is from genome assembly GCA_964539685.1 of uncultured Pelistega sp. Classification (GTDB taxonomy): domain Bacteria; phylum Pseudomonadota; class Gammaproteobacteria; order Burkholderiales; family Burkholderiaceae_B; genus Taylorella. The sequence goes on along the minus strand of CAZIKJ010000261.1, from coordinate 3,913 downwards.
CCGACATATTCGGACCACTGGCTGGTGCTGCGTATGCTACTGAGCTTGACGCGGCCAGGAGAAATAAAGAGGCTAGACTTTTATTCATTTCTGAATCTCCCGAATCACTTCTTCTAATAGAGGATCAAAGATCTTGTTAGAAATATAGACATAAGCAATGATAAGAATACTGGCACTTACTAAAACCAAAGCCGCCGTGAGTACACCAATGCTCATTGTCATACCACCAATCGCCTGACCAAATAGTTCTGGGTCAAAAGCGAGTGTCAAAATAAAGCCCGCATAAATAATCAAGGTGATCACAAAAAATATCGTACTAATTCGACTACGACGACGAACCAGTTCTTGATATTTTGGATTCCGCATCACCTCTGCGACCACGTCGCTAGATGCACTCATAATTGTCTCCTTAAGAGTTTTTTTCAGTAAAGGTATTCTTAATGGTGTCTGTCTACACGCTTTATTCTTAGCTTTACCAAGCAAAAAGGCATGTCTACACACTTAGCACCTAGCATACGTTTGACACTCTTATTTGCATACACGACTTTGGTTGTAGATTCGGCAAAATCGCCCTATAGATAACCCTAATACCCACTTAAAAGCTAGGGTTTTTACGGAGGTGCTTGCCATTTCAATGGCTGACTTTTTGACCGCCGTGCTCGCAGTCATGCCAGCGAGCACGGCCTATTGCTCTATACCTTATAAGTATGATTTTTAGACAAATATAGTCTTAGACAACTTCATTATTTCACGTCAAAATAAACGACCATCTATAAAAACACATAAATTCTGCGTGCGGATAGGCATAAGTTCAACGCCGCATACGACTGAGGCATTCTCAGCTGTTTCTAAGGCTTTGAATCTAGATTCAGCACATAAAGCTGAGCTTGCACAAGTTGAGCTGCGTAATGCCGCACTTCACGCACAATCAACTATTCAGACATTGACACAATGCCTTCCATCTGAGGAGATTCCATGAAAAATATCACCCGTTCTGTTAAATTATTCGGTCTAGCTGCACTTAGCGCTGCTACCCTATTTAGTGCACAAGCGCACGCTGCTTACCCTGAGCGTAGCGTGACATGGATTGTGCCCTTTCCTCCAGGTGGTGCGATGGACGTGATTGCCCGTACGCTTGGTGAAGCAATGGGCAACGAGTTAGGTCAATCGTTCGTGATTGAGAACAAACCTGGCGCAGGTGGTAATATTGGCGCCTCACAAGTGGCTAAAGCCAAACCTGATGGTTACACGATTATGATTGTAGCTAACGGTATGGCGGTCAACCCTTCTCTCTACAAATCACTTAACTACGATCCAATTAAGGATTTTGAACCGATTTCATTACTCGCTGATGTACCTAACGTCTTGGTGACACAAGCGACGCGTAGTGATATTAACTCAGTGCAAGACGTCATCGAGCAAACCAAAGCCAATCCAGGTAAGTACAGCTATGCCTCAGCAGGTATTGGCACCTCGATTCACTTAGCGGGTGCACTCTTTACCTACTTAAGCAAAACCGATATTCTGCACGTGCCTTATCGTGGTAGCGGTCCAGCCGTATCCGATCTATTAGGCGGCCAAGTTGACTATATGTTTGACAGCATTACCTCAGCCAAACCGCATATTGATGCAGGCAAATTGAAAGTTTTAGGCATTACGACTACGAAACGCTCAGCGACCCTACCTGATGTACCCACCATCGCAGAAAGCGGTCTAGAGGGTTACGAGCTGCGCCCTTGGTTTGGTACATTTGCACCAGCAGGTACGCCGCCTGAAGTGATCGACTCCCTGAATAAAGCCATGCTCAAAGCGATGGATTCGGAAAAAGTGAAAGCCACCTTTGCCACCATCGGTGCTGAGAAAATCGGCAGTAGCCCAGCTGAGTTAAAAGCTTACTTAGCGGAAGAAACGGCAAAATGGCAAAAAATTATTCAGGAAACAGGTATTTCAGCCAACTAATACGGCTTAATTTCTCCGTTCTCATCATCACATTACGCTAAGGCCACTCAAAATTAAAGAGGACCTTAGCGTTTTTCTTATGAAGCAGACTTTTAAGACATTACGCCTTAGATCTCTCCTGCTCACACGAACTTTTTACTCCTAGCCTGCCTCTCAAAGTTACAGCTGATTACATTTGACCTATAAGACGAGTTTCTTTTGCGTATTATCATGCTTAATGCACCGCATTTCGTTTATGATGGTGACTAGCTTTATTCTCCCAACAATGAGGTGTACAACATGAGAATTTTCATTGGTTATGATAGTCGTCTATTAGGTGATCGTTTTGCTGAGCTCAAGAAAATCATCGATCAGAATTTCCCCAATCGCTGGCATAGTTTTGATTCCAGTTATATCGTGTCCACTGATCTCTCTGTCTTACAAGTGAGGGATCTCATATTGCCCGCCCTAAATACTAATGACTCTGTTTTGGTCGCAGAACTCGGCAAAGAATGGTTGGGTATCGGTCTCTCAGAGAAGAATCGTAACCTAATGGACGGTATTAATTACGTTTAATTTGATCGCTATAGGATCCCAGTTTACGTCTCAATGCTTGCCGCTGATTATGCTTCATACTGTGAGTCCCACATGATAAAGACATCATGCACAGTACTCAATTGCTCAGCATTAAAGACGTGGTCTTCTTCTCTTTACCAATAGGTTTTAACAAATGAACTCTGCTCCTCAAGCCATTCTTATGTACAGTACCGTGCCTGACTTACTCGTGGCCAAGCGTATTGCACATGAGCTTGTTGAGGAGCATCTTGCTGCTTGTGTGAATATCAGCGCACAAGGACTGTCTTTATACATGTGGCAAGATTCCCTTGAAGGCAGTGAAGAAATTACCCTGACCATCAAGACGAGTCTATATGCCCAACAAGCTTGTATGGATAAACTACGCGAAATGCATCCATACGATTTACCTGAAATTATTGCTCTGCCGATTATCGGTGGACACTCTGATTACATAAAATGGATAGCGCAGCAAACCCGCTCTCCTGAACCCCCCCTATGATTACACGATTTTTCTCCGCCTTAGTCATTAGCCTGGGCTTGCTGTTCGCTTCCCAAGCTTTTGCTCAAGATACTGAGTTCTTACACCCTGAGGAAGCCTTTCAGTTAAGCGCTGAAATTACTAATGGACAAGAACTTACCTTAATCTTCAGTATCGTTCCCGAGTACTATATGTACCGCGAACAGTTCAAATTGTCTGTGATTGACGCCGAGATTGCCGAAGGTGTGCCCGAGGAACTGTCTAAAGCCTTATTAGGAGAAACCGTCTACCCCGAAGGGCTTGTAAAATTTGATCCAACCTTCAATAAAGACTTGGAAGTCTATTATCAACAGGCCTTACTCAAAACGCCACTTTTAAAGCCGGTACAAGCCTTCACGCTTGAAGTCACGGCACAAGGTTGTGCGGATGCAGGCTTGTGTTATCCGCCGATGTACTTCTATATCCCTATCAGTCCTACCAGCACGGGTTATGAGATTTCTCTCCCCAAGAAAGCTGATGGTCTGGTCAAGGTAGCCGCTGCCGAAGAGCAAATCATTCTGGATGATGAGGCCGATGAAGGCGCTGAAGATAGTAGCTCGGTAATCACTGACAGCACGACTCGTGTCAGTGGCGTTGACTTATTTAATGCGGGCGATACTGAGATTGCGGGCTGGTTAAATCAAGCCAATATCTGGAGTATGCTAGCGATTGCTTTTGTTTTAGGCTTAGCCCTATCGTTCACGCCCTGCGTCTTGCCGATGTTACCGATTTTATTATCCATTATCGTTGGCACCAAACCTCAGGAGGGTGAAAAAGCCTCGCCCTACCGTGGTCTACGCCTAACCTTAATGTATGTCTTGGGCACCTCAATTGTTTATACGATTCTAGGTATTGTTGCTGCATCCATTGGCGCCGCTCTAG
>CAZIKJ010000260.1:0-2135 GCA_964539685.1 uncultured Pelistega sp. | reverse complement strand
GCCGTGAACTTGATATGTTAGCCTCCACAGGCGAGCAAGCCAGTAGCGCCTTATTAGCCATTGCCTTACAAACCCAAGGGGTTGCTGCGCGTAGCTATACCGGCTGGCAAGTACCCGTTGAAACCGACAGCAGCTTTACTAAGGCCCGGATTAAGTCAATTAATCCTGAGCGTATTAAAGCCGATCTTGCCGATGGCAAAGTCGTAGTTGTCACAGGATTCCAAGGCATTGATCCTGATGGCCATATTACGACACTTGGTCGTGGTGGCTCTGATACTTCAGCCGTGGCCGTTGCCGCTGCGATTGGTGCAGATGAATGCTTAACGTTCACTGACGTTGATGGCGTGTACACAACTGACCCACGCATCGAACCCGAGGCTCGTCGCCTTAACGTCATCTCTTTTGAAGAGATGCTCGAGATGGCCTCACTTGGCTCTAAAATTTTACAAATTCGCTCAGTTGAATTTGCAGGTAAATATAAAGTACCCCTTCGTGTACTCTCATCTTTAACTGATCCTGAATTAGACATTGAAATTGAGAAAAATTCAGGCACATTAATTACTTTCGAGGAAGACGCAAAAATGGAATCGGCATTAGTTTCAGGTATCGCTTTTAGCCGCGACGAAGCAAAAATCACTTTACTAGGTGTACCAGATAAGCCAGGCGTAGCCTTCGCTATTCTTGACCCAGTGGCTAAAGCCAATATCGAATTGGATATGATTATCCAGAACCAATCAGTCGATGGCACAACTGACTTCTCATTTACCGTTAACCGTTCTGATTTCAAGCGCGCTATCGAAGTCATCAATAACACTGTTGTACCCGCTGTTGGCGCACGTCAAGTCATCACTGACGATAAAGTATGTAAGGTTTCTATCGTCGGTATTGGCATGCGCTCACACGCAGGCGTTGCCAGCAAGATGTTCCGCACCCTAGCTGAAGAAGGCGTGAATATCCAGATGATTACCACCAGTGAGATTAAAACCTCGGTCGCCATTGAAGATAAATATATGGAACTAGCTGTTCGTGCCTTGCATAAAGCCTTTAACTTAGGTGAAACAGCACCTGTGGAAGAATAATACGCTTTGTTTGGTGGTGACAGTCATTTGGTGGTGACTGTGGTTTAGCGGTGAATGCAGGTTTAGCGCTTAGTGTAATTTGCTAATAACCGTAACGTGTTAACAAGTGCAATTTGCTAATGACTGTCGGTTAAGACCTACAAAAAACCATTAATTTTGCATTCTACGCGTAAAATTATTGGACACCACGCAAAAAGTTGCTATAATTCTAGATTGTTCGGGAACGTGGCCGAGAGGCTGAAGGCACTTCCCTGCTAAGGAAGCATACGGGCTTAAACCTGTATCGAGGGTTCGAATCCCTCCGTTCCCGCCACGAACATCATACATTAGCAATGTATACAAGCTAAGAAACCCAGATAAGTTCTTGAACTGTCTGGGTTTTTTGCTTTCTGAGACGGTTATTTGGGTTGGTATACCTTGTGTGTATTGATTAAGTACTCAGGTTTGACACACGGTATTTTTCACGGTACTTTAACTTTACATCTCAAGCAAAGTAAAAAGTACCGTATGCTAACCGTTAAGCGCCTTGCTTACTCTTCCGAAAACTCTTTAAATGCTGCAATGGCATGGCTACCATACATTAACGATGGGCCACCGCCCATCATCACGGCAACACCAATAAGCTCTTCGAGCTCTTGTTTATTCATACCCAAGCGGATACATGCTTTGACGTGAAAGCCAATGCAATCATCACAGCGTACAGCGATTGCAATGGCAAGTGCCAGCAGCTCTTTAGTCTTTTCATCAAGCGCCCCTGCTTTAGATGCGGCTTGCGATAAGGTACTGAAACCTTTCATTAAATCGGGATTGCCCTCTCGTAGATCTTTTAAATTATTCGATACAAATTGTGTCAGATCTTTGAACTTGCTCATAAATTCCTCATTAGTCAATTGAGATTAAAAATACAGCTATATCTGTCTATAGCAAAACCTAGTAATTAGCGCTTGAAATACGTACAGATTATTCACGTACAGATTATTCAGCGCACATTAATTAGAAAAATCTAATTAAGCTATTTCTAATTTAGAAAAAACTAATATTAATAAAGTATTGAAT
>CAZIKJ010000259.1:0-3651 GCA_964539685.1 uncultured Pelistega sp. | reverse complement strand
GTATCCAAAAGATACCCTTCCTTTATGTCAACTCAATCTTTAAGAAAATCCCCGTACACATTATTTGTGGCCACGGGTTTAATGCTTTTTGCTTTATTTTTCGGAGCAGGAAATTTAATTTTCCCAGCCCATATGGGCCAGCAAGCGGGTGATAATTACATCGGTGCTGTGCTTGGTTTTGTTTTAACCGGCGCTGGTCTGCCCTTATTGGGCATCTTGGCCATGGCCTATTCAGGCGCACGTGATGTGCAGCATCTGGCCTCACGCGTCACCCCATGGTTTGGGGTGTTTTTTGCCGTGGCTTTGTATCTGTCAATTGGTCCTTTATTCGCTATGCCTAGGACAGGCACGGTGGCTTTTGAAGTGGGGATTAAGCCCTTTTTAAGTGAAGCGACGGCAGCCCAAGCCTGGCCACTTTTACTCTTTAGTATCGCTTTTTTCGCACTTTCTTACTGGTTGGCGATGTCGCCAGGCAAGCTGATTGATCGCATCGGCAAGATCTTGACGCCCGCCTTATTAATCAGCATTGGTATTTTGGCTGCTAAATCCATGCTCGATCCCATGGGCGAACTGCAAGCCGCACAAGGTAACTTTCAAAGTCATGCCTGGGTTGAAGGTTTTCTAGCCGGTTATCAAACCATGGATGCTTTGGCCTCTTTGGTATTTGCCATTATTGTGGTGGGCGCTTTGCAAGCTGCCGGTGTGGGAAACAATGAGCAATTGATGCGCTTGACTATCGGTGCTGGATTTCTTGCTGCATTCTGCCTTGCGATGGTGTATGCCGCCGTGACATATATGGGTGCGCATAGTGTTGCGGTGACGGGCTGGCTAGATAATGGTGCCTTGGTGTTGGCTCAGATTGCTAACCATTATTGGGGCATGATGGGTAATCTCTTGCTTATGGTGATTATTATTCTGGCGTGTTTGAGTACCGCTGTGGGCTTGATTGCCGCGTGTGCCGAGTACTTTACGCGTTTAATCCCACAGATTTCGTACAAGCAATTTGCCATACTCTTTACGATTATCTCGTGCGTCTTGGCGAATAAGGGTCTGAGCGGCATTATTGCTTTCTCCGTACCTGTGCTGATGTTGCTGTATCCACTGACCATTGTGCTGATTCTGTTAGCCTTCTTACATCCTCTATTCGCAGGGCGCCAAGAAGTCTATGTCAGCACCATGGCCTTAACCTTTGTCGTGGGTATGTTAGATGCATGGCAGGCAGCTTTTGGTCTGTCAGCTGACACCAAAGCTCTCTTGAGTCAGTACCTGCCTTGGTATGAGATTGGCTTAGGCTGGATCGCACCTGCGCTGATTGGTTTTGTGATTGGCTTAGGCTTAGTTGCGCTACGTGGTAAGCGTGTTGCATAAGGCAAATTAGGCATCATAAGGTCAATGAGCCTTCCGCAGCCCCACGGTGTGCCAGGGTCGTATGTGCCACCCTAGTAGCATTGGCGTCTTGGCTACTGAGGATGTCTTTGCCGATCAACTGATAAGTCTATTGCTTAAAATTTAAAGCTTACGCCTGCGGAGAATGAGCGCCCAGTACCTGATAAGAACGTAGGCATATTCGGAGTGGCACTATTGCGGATGACATAACTACTGGCATAGCGCTTGTCCAATAAGTTGTCTACTGTTAGGTAGGCGCTCCAATGCTTGCTATGTTCATAGGCAACTTTAAAACCAAGTAAGAAGTAACTATCTTGTTCGGTGCCAGGAATATTGGCGTGGGTAGTGGGCGTTTTGGAGGGGATCCAGCGAATATTTGGTCCAAACTTCCAACCATTCAGCGAGTAGAGTAACTCGGCGCTGATCAGGTGACGTGGTACACCAGCGATACGCTTACCCGCATATTCACCACCACGGAAACGGAAGTCACTGAAGGTATAGGCTAAGCGGTAATCAATGTGACCTTGAGCAAAGCCAGGCAATTGACCAAATAGACCCGCTTCAAGCCCTTGATGGCGTGTGCCACCTTGGTAGTTGAAGGTGCCAGCGGGTGTGCCATTCTCCGTGCTGACAGACATGAGTTCGTTTTTGACTGAGCTACGATAGAGTGATAAGCCCCAATTTGCCGCATATTGTCCTTGACCAATTTTACCGTTACCACCAATCTCTACCGTTGTGGCCGTCTGCAAATTTAAAGGACTGATAGAAGTGCGTGCCATGCGAGGATTCTGTGGTGCCACGTCAGCATGAATTATTTCCCAGAAAGTCGGGGCCTCATGGCTGCGACTGATGTTGGCATAGAGGCGCGTATCAGGATTTGCTTGCCAGATGAGCCCTAGCTTAGGACTCGCATAGGTCCAGTCTTGCTTCAGTCCTTGATGGCTGAGATGGTTCTTAGCATTGCGTATTGCCTGTCCCCATTTCACATCGCCTGTTAAGGTCCAATCAGGTTGAAAATTCCATGCTAAACCAAGAGAGAGGTGACGATTTTCTGCAGTAAGGTCGTAGCTCCCGAGCTGATGCAGCCAAGAGCCATTTTGTGGATTGATGACGTAGAGATCACGATCCATATCGCTGCGTGACCAGTGCAGACCTAGACGGTAGTTGACTTGGCCTAAGTGTCCATTCAGTGACCACTGGGCCCCATAGGTATCCCCCTTAGTGGGTGAGGCATACGTTGGATTACTAAAGGTGTCGTCAATAGTTTGCCAGTAGATCCCAAAGCGTTGATTGAGCTGATCATTACCCCATTGACTGATATTGGCAAGGCGAAATTGCTTAGTATCACGATGTGGGTCACGTGTATAAACATTATTTAACTTATCAAAAGGCTCATTATAGTCACCCGTAACGCTGCGGGGATCGCTCATCAAGCGTTCACGCGGAATGATGTTAGGAATTTGAAAGAATAAATCGGTATAGGATAAATAGGTGCGGTTCTCAAAGTTATCACGCTTAAAGCCAAGATTGCCCTGAAAGTTTGAACGCTTGGAGTTGGAGTGGTGGCGATAACCGTCTGCTTGGCTATGACTGAAACTAAAGCGCCCATCCATATTCTCTTCCTCAAAGCCGTAAGCACCATGCACTTGGCGTTGGCCGTCGCTACCGAAACCAAGACCAATATAGTTATTGTCTGCACCGCTTAGCGATAGAAAATCAATTTCACCGCCAAGTGTAGTGGCCCCAGGCGCAATGGCATTAGCACCACGGCGCACACTAATTAAGGCGCTGTTTTTCGGCTCAAGTAAACCAATGATGAAGGACCCGTCGGCCTCATTAAGCGGTAGGCCATCTTGCATAAGCAAGACGCCACGGTTAACAGGGTTGCTTTGAATGCCAGAGCCACGTATATTCAGACGAGGTTGGTCATTGCCGCCAAAGAAATCTTGGATCACTAAGCCAGGTTGATAGTCAAGGGCGTCTCTAAGCACATTCAGACGGATATTATTCTGTACATGGATAAGATTAGTCCCTCCCGCGACACGTTCAAGCTTTGCTTGTTCTTGGGCAGGATCGGCGCGTAAGCGGCTTATGCTTTCGATGCTTGCTTGAATAGGCGCTAATGATGCCACTTCCTGTGCATGGGCCTGATAAATCGAGAAACTGTAAAGACATAAGGCTATTTTTAAAGGGGTGTAAGAGAAATAGTTAAATGGTGTATTCATGATTAATATAAATGATAATGATTCGCATTAATATTAATAG
>CAZIKJ010000258.1:0-4124 GCA_964539685.1 uncultured Pelistega sp. | reverse complement strand
AATTTACATGACAGTGCTCGAGGTTTAGTCGGCGGTGTCTTACTCGGTTGGGGGGCGATGATTGGTTTAGGTTGCTCTATCGGCACTTTACTATCAGGCAGTATGGCTGGTGCTTTATCAGGCTGGGTATTTGGTGCAGCGATGTTTATTGCGATTTGGCTAGGTCTTAAGATTAAAGCGCGCTTTGCTTTTTAGTCATTACGCGTTTCAGTCCATCACAGAAATTGAATCGCTAAACCTTAAGCTAATCTCAGAGTGCTAAAATAAGTGCTCGATATATTTAGGTTTTGGAGCATTAAGTATGTTTAAACGATTTCTGTTGATGCTAGTCATGCTGTTCGGTGCGCAGCAAGTTTTTGCAGCCAGTATGCTTGATCGCCTTAAAACATTTTCTGAGCTTAACTCGCAAGCATCGTATAGCTTCAAATCCTCGCAAGCGACCTTAGTGAAATTCTGGGCAAGTTGGTGCCCCTTGTGTCTTTCAACCTTAGATGAAACACAACAATGGCGTACTGATCCTGATTTCGCGCAGGTTAATATTGTGAGCGTGGCCTCACCATCGTATCTGAGTGAAAAATCTGAAAAAGACTTTATCGAATGGTATAAGGCCTTAAATTACCCTGACTTACCCGTCTTATTGGATGTGGGCGGCAAGAATACTAAAGAATTTGGCATCGCCGCCTATCCAAGTTGGGCATTAATTGATTCAGAAGGTAATCTACAACGCATTGTGAAGGGGCATATCACTAAACCTCAGGCACTTGCCTTGTTGCGGAATAAGAATGCGGATCTTAAAGAAGTGAATCGCGCTTTTAATCAAGTTTACCCGCAGTCCAGTGTTGCCAGGAAATCTGACAAGGCCGATCCTACCCAAGCGCCCAATCCATCTCAAGTGGCCAACCAATCTACTCATCAAGCTAGCGCAGGACAGATCAGTAAAAATAACTCCTCAGACAGTGTTGTGAAGCCAATGCAAACCCGTAAGATTTATTTAGCAGGCGGTTGCTTTTGGGGTGTTGAGGCCTATTTTGAACGTATACCAGGCGTCGTTGATGCCGTCTCGGGCTATGCCAATGGTAAAACTGAAAATCCAACATACCAAGACGTTATCTACCGCGGTACTGGGCATGCGGAGACTGTAGAAGTCACCTATGATCCTGCGCGTATCAGCCTTTCGCAATTGCTTGAGTATTATTTCCGGGTGATTGACCCGACTCTCTTGAACCGCCAAGGCAATGATCGTGGAGTTCAGTATCGCACAGGTGTTTACTATACTGACGAACAAGAACAATCGATCATTCATCAAGCGATTAAGAAAGAACAAGTTAAGTACAAAAGGCCGATTGTAGTTGAAAATAAGCCGTTGAAAGGTTTCTACATCGCTGAAGAATACCACCAGGACTATTTAGCTAAAAATCCTAATGGCTACTGTCATATTGATTTAAATTTAGCAGATAAACCACTTGATCCAGCGAGCCAGTCGAATGATCAGATTTTTATCGATCCTCATAACTATCATCGTCCAAGCGATCAAGAGCTTAAGCAACGTTTAAGTCCTGAACAATACCGTATTACAGTGGAGCAGGGTACAGAACGTGCTTATACCCATCAGTATGATGATTTCTATGAAGAGGGTGTGTATATTGATATTATCAGTGGTGAACCCTTATTCAGTTCACAGGATAAGTATGACTCGCAATGTGGCTGGCCATCTTTCGTGAAACCCATTGATCCTAAGGTGATTACGGAGCATGCGGATTACTCCTATAATATGTATCGTATCGAAGTGCGTAGTCGCGTAGCTGATGCACACTTAGGCCATGTCTTCCCTGATGGCCCTAAAGATCGAGGTGGATTGCGCTACTGTATTAATGGCGGTGCTTTGAACTTTATACCAGCCGCTGAGCTTGAAGCACAGGGTTATGGTTTTTTACGACCTTTATTCCCTGTGAAGTCTTAACTTCTTCGCAACTATGAATAAACCCTATGATTTGAATCATATAGTTTAGCTTTAGATTCTTGCCACTTGTATATGCCCTAACTTATTTGATTATATGAAGTTAATTTCTTAACTATAAGGCAAAAAAAACGCACTTCCTTTAAAAAGAAGTGCGTTATTAGTTTAGTCGTTAGTTCTTATTTTCTATAGTTATGATGGATTAAGCCTAGTGTTTTAAATTGGCTAATTGCTTCGAATAATTGAATAAGTAGCACCTAGCCTTGTCTGCTTGATATTAATTGCTTGGCTTAAAATCTGTTGCTTTAATAATTTCTTTGTACTTTTCAATTTCACCGAGATAAATAGTATTGGCTTCATCTAGCGTTTTCGCCTGAGAAACTACACGGCCATCGGCCTCTAAGCTATTGACTACGGATTCAGTTTGGAGTGCTTTAGCAATCGCTTTATTCAAGATGTTCTTAATAGGATCAGGGGTGCCCTTTTTCACATAGTAGCCAGCGATACTTTGATAGTGATAATCTTTAAACGTAGCATTCTCAGTGATGCTCGGCTTATTCTTCAAGGGTCCTGGTTTTTCACTCGATAATACAGCGATAATTTTAAAGCGACCTTCATCTTCCATAGCTTGCATGGATGTCTGGAAGGCTTGGATAGCAAAATCAATTTGTCCACCAGCAAGGTCCTGCATGACAGGTGCTGTGCCCTTGTAAGGGATATGGGTTAATTCGCTATCAATATCTTTCGATAGTCTTTCAGTGACGAGATGGTATAAGGAACCTACGCCAACGGTACCATAGGTGAGAGGATTGCTCGCAGACCGCTCTTTCGCTAAGGTGACAAATTCCTCAACTGTCGTCACTGGCAGGTCTTTCTTCACTAATAAGACTAGGCTCGTGACGGTAATTGGATGCACTGCCTCAAACTCTTCAGATTTAAACTTAACGGTATTGTTTGTGAGGACAGGGAGAATCAATTCATTCTGAGTACCTTGGAAAATATAATATCCATCGGCATTCGCGTTAAGTACTTTCATGGCAGCAATAGTACCCGTAGCGCCGCCTAAATTTTCGACAACGACACGCTCACCAAGGGCCTCACCAATTGGACCACTCAAGATTCGAGCACTCACATCACTAGGACCACCAGCAGGGTAGGGAACCATCATGGTGACAGGCTTGACGGGATATTTGGGATCAGCATTGACGATGGGACTTAAGCCAATCATCGCTATACAGGCAATTAAGCCACCTAATTTTTTAATTCTCGTATTCATCCTTGTCTCCTTTAATTTGCTAATTGAGCAATAGTTTTAATAATCGCTGTTGCACGAGGAATAAAGGTATTAATTTCACAATATTCCTCAACGGTATGAGGTTTGCCACCAACAGGACCTGTTGCGCACAGCGTCACGCAACCTAGACTTGAGGTAATGCCTGAGTCAGCACAACCACCACTAAATTGTTCGCCTACATGAAAACCTACTTCTTGAGCGGTTGCTTTATATAATTCGTAAAGTGCATTTGATTCCGCTGTTTTTACAAAAGGACGGAATTCGCCAATAATGCGCATGCTGGAAGTGGTGCCTTGAATGTAGGAATGATTAACAATTCGTTCAATTTTTTTGACGATTTCTTCACGTTCTTCTAAGGTGAATACGCGGATATCAACGGAGCACTTCGCTGAAGGTGCACTGGTATTGACGGAGCGGCCACCTGAGATTAGACCAACGTTAACAGTGACGCCTTTATCGATTTGTGTCAGTTTGTCTAAATCAATAATTTTATGGGCTAATTCACTAATGGCACTAATACCATCCTTAAAGTTAGCTCCTGAATGAGCAGCTTTACCTTGGGCTTCGATTTCAATAAAAATTCCGCCCTTGCGACCCGTTACTACATCACCATTGGCACGACCTGGTTCAGAGTTAAATACTGTTCCTGCTTTATGGGCAAATTCTTCAATTATAAATTTAGAGGTAGGTGAACCGATTTCTTCATCATTGGTGAATAGGCCATAAAGCGGGGCATGTGTGCCACCAACACGGGCATAGGCCGCTAGGATAAAGGCGTTCATTACGATACCTGCTTTCATATCAGCTACGCCAGGACCATAGGCAAGATCATCAATAATTTTGAAGGGGCGCTTAAGCGTTTCACCTTTAGGG
>CAZIKJ010000257.1:0-16865 GCA_964539685.1 uncultured Pelistega sp. | reverse complement strand
GTTGGCGGTCTTGAAGCCGAGACCGTAATGCTTGGCCGTGCTTCAATGATGCGCTTGCCAGATATTGTTGGAGTGAAATTAACGGGCCATCGTCAACCTGGTATTACAGCGACTGATATTGTTTTAGCCTTAACTGAATTCTTACGAAAAGAGCGTGTGGTCGGTGCTTATGTTGAATTCTTCGGTGAAGGTGCCGCGAGTCTAAGTATTGGTGACCGTGCTACGATCTCTAATATGACTCCAGAATATGGCGCGACAGCCGCGATGTTCTACATCGATCAACAGACCCTAGACTATTTAACCTTAACAGGCCGTGATGCTGAGCAAGTGGCTTTAGTTGAGAAATATGCCAAGGCAGCAGGCTTATGGGCCGATGATATGCGCGATGCGTATTACGAGCGCGTATTGACATTTGACCTATCAAGTGTCGGTCGCAATATGGCCGGTCCTTCGAATCCACATGCACGTTTTTCCACCACGGATTTAGCGGAAAAAGGCCTCGCGAAAGCTTACGAGGAGCCAGCTGATGGCAAGATGCCTGATGGGGCCGTGATTATTGCGGCGATTACTAGCTGTACGAATACATCGAACCCTCGTAACGTTGTCGCTGCTGCACTCCTCGCTCGTAAAGCCAATGAGCTTGGTTTAACGCGTAAACCTTGGGTCAAGACCTCTTTTGCGCCAGGTTCTAAAGTAGCAGAACTGTATTTGCAAGAGTCTGGTCTATTAACAGAGCTTGAGAAACTTGGCTTCGGTATTGTTGGCTTTGCATGTACAACGTGTAATGGTATGAGCGGTGCGCTAGACCCAGCGATTCAACAAGAAATTATCGATCGTGACTTATACAGTACGGCTGTCTTATCAGGCAACCGTAACTTTGACGGTCGTATTCACCCTTATGCTAAGCAAGCTTTCTTGGCCTCACCACCACTGGTTGTTGCGTATGCCATCGCGGGTAGTATTCGCTTTGATATTGAGAAAGATGCTCTAGGTGTGGTGGATGGTAAGCCTGTTCGTCTACAAGATATCTGGCCGAGCGATGAGGAAATCGATGAAATCGTGGCGAAATTTGTGAAACCACAACAATTCCGCGATGTCTATATTCCTATGTTTGCCCAAGACACGACTGAGAAAGCGAAGAGTCCTCTATACGACTGGCGTCCAATGTCAACCTATATTCGCCGTCCACCGTATTGGGAAGGCGCATTAGCGGGTGAGCGCAGCTTAAAAGGCATGCGTCCATTGGCACTATTAGGTGACAATATTACGACCGATCACTTATCTCCATCGAATGCGATTTTAGCGAGTAGTGCAGCAGGTGAATACTTAGCCAAGATGGGCTTGCCTGAAGAGGACTTTAACTCTTACGCGACGCACCGTGGTGACCACCTAACCGCTCAACGCGCGACCTTTGCTAATCCTAAACTCTTTAACGAGATGGTTCGCAATGAAGACGGTAGCGTGAAGCAAGGTTCACTCGCTCGTATTGAACCTGAAGGCAAGGTTAGCCGCATGTGGGAAGCAATTGAGACCTATATGGAGCGTAAGCAACCATTGATCATCATCGCGGGTGCTGACTATGGTCAAGGCTCTAGCCGTGACTGGGCTGCTAAGGGTGTACGCTTAGCCGGTGTTGAAGCGATTGTTGCTGAAGGCTTTGAGCGTATTCACCGTACCAACCTTATCGGTATGGGTGTCTTGCCGCTACAATTCAAAGAAGGTGTTAACCGTAAAACACTGGGTCTTGACGGTACTGAAACTTATGATGTTATTGGTCAACGTGAAGCACGTTGCGATTTAACCTTAGTGATTCATCGCCAGAATGGTGAAACCGTTGAAGTGCCTGTGACTTGCCGCTTAGATACCGCTGAAGAAGTGAGCATTTACGAAGCAGGTGGTGTATTACAACGCTTTGCCCAAGACTTCCTTGAAGGTAATGCATAAGCTTTAAACTTCATGTATTAAGTTGAATCGCTATTTGACTTAATATAAACTTAAAGCAAACTAGGGCTTACTTTCATCATGTGAAGTAAGCCCTAAAATTTATTTGAAATTAATAGATAGACAGTGTTAATTTAGCTGAAGGCGAGAGGAATACATTAAGCCAAAATTTGAGCCAAATTTCAGCTCAAAATTGAGTCAAAATTTCAGCCAAATCTATCTGAATATGATGTGATTACGGTAAGCTATAACTGAACAGAACATAAGACAAAGAGGATAAGCCCATGAGTCAATTTCCTGCCCAAATTAAAATCCCCGCCACCTATATGCGTGGTGGCACATCGAAAGGTGTTTTTTTTAAACTCAGCGATCTACCCTTAGCCGCCCAAGTGCCTGGCGAAGCGCGTGACAAGATTCTCTTGCGTGTCCTCGGTAGTCCAGACCCGTATGGTAAGCAAATTGATGGCTTGGGCAATGCCTCATCGTCAACCAGTAAGGCGGTGATTCTGAGTAAATCAACGCAAGAAGCACATGATGTGGATTATCTTTTTGGCCAAGTGTCGATTGATAAACCATTTGTCGATTGGAGCGGTAACTGTGGTAATTTATCGGCGGCCGTGGGTGCCTTCGCGATTAATGCAGGCCTAGTTGATGCCGAACGTATTCCTGAGAATGGGCTTTGTACTGTGCGTATCTGGCAAGCGAATATTCAGAAGAGTATTGTGGCGCATATCCAAATCACTAATGGTGAAGTCCAAGAAACAGGTGATTTTGAGCTTGACGGTGTGACCTTCCCTGCGGCCGAAGTGCAACTAGAATTTATCGACCCTGCCGATGATGGTGAAGATGGCGGCGCCATGTTCCCCACTGGCAATATCGTGGATGAGCTCGAAGTGCCAGGCGTGGGCACCTTGAAAGCGACCATGATTAATGCCGGCATCCCAACTATCTTTATTAATGCCCAAGAAATTGATTACACCGGCACTGAGTTACAAGACGATATTAATAATAATGAAAAAGCCTTGGCCATGTTTGAAACCATTCGTGCCCATGGTGCCGTACGTATGGGCTTAATTAAAGATATCGCTGAAGCGGCAACTCGCCAGCACACACCGAAGGTGGCTTTCGTTGCACCACCTAAAGACTATGTGGCTTCAAGTGGTAAAGCTGTGCAAGCCCAAGATATTGATCTCGTGGTGCGTGCTTTATCGATGGGTAAGTTACACCATGCCATGATGGGGACAGCAGCCGTAGCAATCGGCACAGCGGCGGCGATTCCTGGTACCTTAGTGAACTTAGCCGCGGGTGGTGGTGAGCGTGAAGCGGTACGCTTCGGTCATCCATCCGGTACCTTGCGGGTGGGCGCACAAGCGGCGCAAGTCGATGGTCAATGGGTTGTGACTAAAGCCATTATGAGCCGTAGCGCACGTATTATAATGGAAGGCTGGGTACGAGTACCTGGCGATACGTTTTAATTGAGGAGATCCAAGATGACAGCCATGCCGACATGTGATGTGATTGATGCCGTACCTGATGCCCCTTCATGCGATACTCAGTTTCGCCAGTTCGGTCGTAAGCGTGTAACAGCAGGTCCGATCCGTACCTTGAAAGTATTTCAAGACAATGGTCTAGTGAAAAACACCTTAGCTACTCCAGGTAATGGGGCGATTCTGGTGGTTGATGGTGGTGCATCTTTGTACAGCGCGCTCTGCGGAGATATGATTGCCACATCAGCTATGGAGAATGGCTGGGCCGGGATTATCATTAATGGTGCGATTCGTGATAGTGCCTTAATTGCCACCATGGATATCAGTGTGAAAGCTCTCGGTACCAATCCTCGCAAGAGTGCTAAGGATGCTAAGGGCGAACAAGATACCGTGATCAGCTTTGGTGGTGTGGACTTTATTCCAGGCCATTACTTATATAGCGATGATGATGGCATTGTGGTTTTACCGCAAGCCTTGTAAGCTATTCATGGAAGCTCGATGCGAGCACATGATGATGGCATTGTAGTTTTACCTTAAGCCTTGTAAGATACGGTTAGGGTAGATTGCCAAGGAGCCATTGGAGTGTCATCATTCAATGGCTCGCTGCAAAACTTAAAAGTCAATCGAAGAGTAAATTTTTTAAGAGCAGGCGTTGCATACGCTTGCTCTTTTACGTGTTTTTTAAAGAAGTCCATATGAAAGCTCGGCCAATGATTCCCTTAAGTCAGCAAACTGAATCAACAAAAGGTTTAATTTATGCCGTCTTATGCTACTTAATCTGGGGCCTTTTTCCACTTTACTGGATGCCCCTATTAGGGATGATGAGTACTGAGCAGATGATGGCTCAGCGTGTGGTATGGACGGCTTTATTTTGTGTGTTCTTGGTTATATCTCTTAAGCAATACGCACCTATTTTGGCGGTCTTAAAGAAACCGCGTACACTGCTGATTATTATGTTAACGGGCAGTATTCTGTCCGTTAATTGGTTAATCTATTTATATGCCATCTCTATTCATGAGGTCTTACAGTCTAGCCTTGGCTATTTTATGTCGCCGCTCATCACGCTACTCTTAGGGCGAATTTTCTTTAATGAAAAACTCACGCAAGTCAAAACTATCGCTGTTAGTCTCGTTGGCTTAGGGGTCTTGTGGTTAATTTTCCTCTATGGTGATATCCCCTGGCTATCCTTAGGCATTAGCGCCACCTTTGGTGTCTATGCCTTATTGCGTAAGTTAGCGCCATTAGCAGCTTTGCCTGGTCTTACAGTTGAAACCTTAACAATGTTGCCTTTTGCCTTGGTCTACCTGGTTTATGTTCAGCAAAATGGTGAGTTAATTTTCTGGCAATTAGATACTTTCCAACTCTTGATCTTGTTAGGAACAGGGGTGATTACGACTGTGCCCTTATTGCTGTTCGCGGCGGGTGCTAAGCGCATTAGCTTGGCGAATATGGGCATGATTCAATATATCTCGCCGACGATTCAGTTTCTCCTGGGCTTATTTGTTTTCCATGAAGCCTTTGATATGAATCGCTTTATTGGCTTTGTCTGGGTCTGGTTGGGTATTGCTGTGTTTGTCTGGGGCAGTCGGCGCAGCAAGGCATAAAAGGGCGGGTGTACTTCTTATCGTTACAGCCTAACTAATCAATCAGCAGCTAAAAGCGGTGCGCAGACGGATCTGAGATAAGTAAGTTGACATAAAAAATCCTCTATCTCTTTGGGTAAAAGAAGTAGAGGATTTTGTGAGCAAGTTCAAGTACGTCTTTAATCCGCTTGAACTTGCTGTGTACTTGTGTCATGCATGTAGGTTTTTTAGAGCCTGAAATGAGCGGGTAGCCCAACCAGGCTTGCCTACACCCAAGCCATTAGTACATATGCTGACCACCGTTCATGGCGATGTTTGCGCCAGTCATGAAAGCGGCTTTTTCGCAGCATAGGAAAGAAATTAAAGCGGCTAATTCCTCTGGCTCACCTAAGCGACCCATAGGGATTTGTGGTAGAACTGCTGATTTCATCACATCTTCAGGTACCGCAGCAACCATCTCAGTGTTCACATAACCAGGTGATACCGCATTCACGGTGATGCCTTTGCGAGCGAATTCTAAAGCCAATCCTTTAGTGAAACCGTACACGCCTGATTTAGCGGTTGAGTAGTTAGCTTGGCCAAAAGCGCCCTTGCTGCCGTTAACAGAAGAGATATTGATAATACGGCCCCAGTTCTTTGCTAGCATGCCTTCAATATATGGCTTAGTCATGTAGAACAAGCTGTCTAAGTCCACACCGATCACAGAATCCCACGCTTCTTTCGACATTTTGCGGAAGCTAGCATCAGCGGTGATACCTGCGTTATTGATCAGGATATCAACAACGTGACCGTCGGCTTGAATTGCTGCTGCTAAAGCATTGCACGAATCGAAGTCGCTTACATCAACTGGGTATACTTGGAATTTGTAGCCGTCAGCTTCTTGCTTGCTAAGCCATGCGCTCGCATCTTCTTGTGGCATGCGAGTAACGAGAACCGTAACACCATCATCATGTAGGGCACGTGCAAATGCTGTACCTAAACCACCCGTGCCACCTGTAATTAATGCAACGTGTTGGTTATTTGACATATATTTCTCCATATGAGTTTAATGCGCAGTATTTTTTAAAACACCGCACAATACAGTTGTAAGGGGCGGATTGACATTATGTGTCATAGCGCCCAAGCAGAAAAAAGTCTTACTCTACGGAGTATTTTAATCGAACAAGTGTATGAAAATGATGACAATTGTGTGACTGCACAAAATTTAACATTAGGTTGTTAGCTATATACCATAAGGATTTCATCAAGATTCGCATAAAATATCTTAAAAAATATGTTGCGTATGCACAATATAATTGTTGATGCTTTTTACTCGTTGGCCAAGTCTTTGATTATTAATGGTAATTTGCTGACTGGGCAGATATTTTAATAAGGGTTACAATAAGCGCTAGCCTTTGTGCTGAATTTTCTTTGACTACCGCTCATACTTTATGCGAGACCGATTTCTTTTACTTCTGCTCTTAATTGCACTCCCGATCGTGATGCTAGGAGCCAGTATGGTGGGCTCGGCGGATATGAGTCTAGGGCAGTGGTGGCGATTGCTGATTGCCCCATTAGGTTTATGGACCGAGGCGTCAAGCATCGATGTAGGCTCAATTACGTTGATCAATCCTAGCGTGTCTGTAAGCACAAACACATCGGGAGACGACTCATCTGGAGCAGTTTTATCAAGCGTAAATCCCCAGATGCTCACGGTACTGTGGGATATACGCTTGCCACGTATTGTGTTTGCTGCCCTAATTGGTGCTGGATTATCCATTGCAGGAGCCGTGATGCAGGCACTCTTCCGTAATCCTCTGGCTGAGCCTGGTTTGATGGGGGTGAGTGCGGGAGCGAGCTTGGGTGCAGTAGGGGCGATTGTATTTATCTCCATGAGCCCATGGATGATTTACCCCTTTGCCTTTGCCGGTGCCTTGGGTGCTATGTTCTTGGCCTATCAAGTCGGTCGCCGCTACCCAGGCACAGCAGGGCTTTTGCTAGCGGGGATTGCAATTAATGCACTGGCTGCTGCCTTACTTGGTGGTTTAAGTTATTTGGCGACAGATGCCCAGTTACGTAATTTAAGTTTTTGGACCATGGGCAGCTTAGCCGTTTCTTCATGGTCTATTTTGGCTATTCTCGTTCCATGGATTTTGCTCTTAAGTGTCTACTTAATGCGTCAATGGAAAGTGCTGAATGCCTTACTCTTAGGTGATGGCGTTATAGTGCAATTGGGCTATAGTATGCGTACTATCCGATGGCGCTTACTGCTGTGTATCGCCTTATTGGTAGGCCCCCTAGTTGCTTTAAGTGGTGGTATAGCCTTTGTCGGCTTAGTAGTACCGCATTGTGTGCGTTTATTGATTGGAGCGCATCATCGCCAACTCTTACCGATTAGCATGCTCCTAGGTGCACTAGTCTTAGTGGTTTTGGATGTCTTAGCCCGTACCGTTGCCGCCCCTATTGAACTGCCTATTGGCTTATTGACGGGCTTGATTGGCAGCGTGTTCTTTATTTATTTACTCTGGCGCAGCCAGCAATTAAGTCGAGTGAATCTATGATACAGGCACAAAACATTCAGCTACAGCTTGGCCAGCGCGTCTTATTAGAACAAGTCAGTGTGTCGGTCCAAGCTTCAGAGCTTGTGATCTTATTAGGGGCGAATGGAGCAGGCAAGAGTTCCCTTTTACATATACTGGCGGGTAGCAGTGAGCATACGCACCAAGCCCAAACCTTAAGCTATGATGGTGAGAGTGAGCTGACAATCCAACAATTGGCACAGCGTCGTGCCGTTCTAGCGCAGCAGAGTATCGTGCCGTTTGCCCTTAGCGTACAGCAAGTGGTGGAGATGGGTTTATATCCTTTCGAACAGTTGCTTCCAGCGCAAAGTGAACAACTTATGCAAGAAGCGATGAACTTGGCTGGTATCAGTGCCTTGCAGCAGCGTCAATTGATGAGCTTATCGGGCGGAGAGCAGCAGCGCGTGCATTTTGCCCGTGTCTTGGTGCAAGTTTTGGCGCAGCGTGAGTTATGGCCGGATCGTGCTTCTTACTTGTTTCTCGATGAACCTTTGAATGCTTTAGACCCTAAGTATCAGCATGCCTTAATGCAAACCGTACGTGAATTAACACGAGCGCATCCGATCGGTGTCTTGATGGTTTTACACGATGTGAATATCGCGGCGTATTATGCCGATCGCTTGATCTTATTAGATGCTGGACAGATTCTCGCTGATGCTAAGCCTAGAGAGGCCTTAAGCGAAGAGAACTTATCTAGACTGTTTGGGCTGGGCGCTTATATAATAGAACATCCTTTAAATATAGAAAAAACAATGGTGGTTTGGCGAGATGCATAAATCTCAACTTTCGTATTTTATCCAAGGCATTCGGGCTGCAGTCCCCACGATGCTAGGTTACTTACCTGCATCGGTAGCCTTTGGTGTGGGTGGTAGTAGTTTAGGTTTAAGCCCTTTTGAATTGTTATTAATTTCTTTTTTAGTGTATGCGGGCAGTGGACAATTCTTAATCTTGGCTTCATTGCAGCTGGGTACGCCACTTGTGACCATGGTGTTTCTCGTGGCCTTAATTAATGTGCGTCATCTCTTATATGGTCCGATTATTGAACGCCATATTCCCCCGGGTTTAAAGACGCGATTGGCGAAAGCCTTTTATCTCACTGATGAGGTGTTCGCTGTCTGTTATTTAAAGTTAAAAGATATTTCACCTGAGGGTAAGACCGCTTGGCACTTTGGCTTAGGTATATTTGCTTGGCTATCGTGGTTAACGGGTACGGCTATTGGTATCTTCGCGGGTGAGTCGATTACGCGTTCATTCCCACTCTTGGGTCAGACCTTGGGCTTCTCACTCACCGCCATGTTCGTTGCCGTTACCTTATTAACGATTCAAGGTCCTATGGTAAGAGCCTTGCTATTAGCCGCCCTCAGTAGTGTGATTGTGGCGGCCCTAGGTTGGTCAACAGTGGCCATCTTAGTCGGCGCGGCTGTGGCTTGCATCTTCTACATACCACAGAGTCAGCAGGTGCAACATGGTTAATTGGGAAATCTTAGTCAAGCTAAAGAGTAAGGTAGGTGCATGGGGAATGCTAGTCGAGCCAGAGAGTAAGGCAGGTGCACAATGATCAGTTGGGAAATGTATGCCGCCATTGCGGCCATGGCTGTCTTAACCTATGCGACGCGGGCCGTACCATTTTTAATTATGCAAAAAAGCAAATGGCTTTCGCGTTTAGGCTCGGGTCGCTTTGCCATCTTAGGCCCTGCCTTATTAACGAGTACCACGGCGGTGGTCGTGTATTCTGAGATTAGCAAAGCCCCTAGTGCTTGGCATATAGGGGCTTATGTCGTAGCAGTCTTAGTTGTCGGTATAGCGCTGAAAGCGACGAAGAATATTGGGATTGCCATGCTGCTCGGCATCGTGTCCTATGGTCTTGGGATGTACCTGATTTAACTTAAAGTAAGAACGGACGACCAGTGACCTGTGTGCTCGGAACCGCCATATCTTGTTTAGCCATAATCCCTGCTTCATAGGCTAAACGTCCTGATTGAATCGCGAGTTTGAAGGCTTCAGCCATACGCACTGGGTCATGTGATTGAGCCACAGCAGAGTTAAGCAGTACCGCATCAAAACCCATCTGCATAGCATGCACGGCATCCATTGGTGAGCCAATACCTGCGTCAACGACTAAGAATGCATCTGGTAAGCGGGCACGCAAGACGCGGAGTGCATACGGATTAACCAAGCCCTGACCTGAGCCAATCGGTGCACCCCACGGCATAAGAATACGACAGCCTAAATCAAGTAAACGATTGCAAGTCACTACATCAACGTTGCAATAGGGAAACACCTCAAAGCATTGAGCAATCAGCTCCTTAGTGGCGTCTAAGAGTGCAATCGGGTCAGGTTGTAAGGTGTAATCATCACCGATGACTTCGAGTTTAATCCAGTTAGTATCAAAGATCTCACGTGCCATCTGCGCTAAAGTAATCGCTTCACGCGCAGTTTTGCAGCCTGCTGTATTGGGCAATAAATGCGCACCAGATTGTCTTAGCATCTGGAAAAATGTGTTATCAACTCCATCGGTCGTGCTCTTGCTCAGTGAGTTCTGGCCAGGTGCTAATTGGCGCTTCAGACCTACGGTGACCACTTGTGCTTCAGAAGCGATAATCGCGTCATTTAAGACTTTCGGTGAAGGGTAGGTAGCCGTACCTAAAAAGAAACGACTTTTTAATGTGACATCGGCAAGTGAGTAAGTCATAGTAGAGTTAACTTTAATGTGTACATGAGGAAGGGCGCTATAAAGAGTGGCAGCCTAGCCCCCAGTAATTGGTGAGAAGGTAAAAATCTGATCGCCTTCGTGCAGAATCGTCTCAGGACGCGAGGAGCGGGGGATAAACACCTCATTAATGGCCGTCGCCAAGGCTTGCGGATCATCCTCTTGCCCCGCTTCCTTTTGGATGAGCGTGACTAACTCTGCTAAATTGGTATTTGCAGAGATAAGGCGCTCGGCGCCATTGACATAAATATGGATGGTGTTGTTCATGAGTCTACACGGTAATCAGCGCCTATGACAGATTGCAAGGCTTGTTCAACGGTGGCTGGCGCAATTAACCAGCCGTGACGGAATAAACCATTAATACGGGTTAAACCTTGCTCAGATTCCACACGAGGTAGATTATCAATGAGCGCAGGTCGTAGATTGGTTTCAGTTCTGATAATACGTGCTTCCGCAATTTCTGGCAAGACACTATGGGCAGCAGTTAATAATTCAATCGTGGTGCGCACCGAGATAGGGGAGCGATCTTCACTCTCAATTTCGCTCGCTCCGATGACGAGTTCATCTGGTTTACGTGGCACCATATACACACGATAGCGCGGATGGAGTAAGCGTACTGGACGACTTAAGCTTAAGCCTGGCACATGCAGACCGAGGACTTCACCGCGGACACCGCGCACATTTTGGCAGGATAAGGTCTGCGTATTCGGATACTTCACTTCACGCGAGCCCACACCCCGTGTATCAAAGACCCAATCAAAGCTATGCACCTCATGTTCAGTATGAATCTTGCCAGGGCTTAAGCTCACGACTTTCTGTTGCCAATGCCAGTGCGTATCAGGGCATGAAGCCGCTAAAGCTTGCATGGCTTGACGTGTATGAATTTGCCCTTCGTCAGGTAAGAGCCACGCATGGGCGGGACCTTGAATACTAGGCTCTTCGCTTGCCAATTGCTCGCGACTGAGTAAGACAGGCAGCTTATTATCAGGAGCTTTGCGTGTAATTAAGGAAATAATCCGTTGTGCGGCACCTTCATCACCACGATGCGCGAGCATTAAGCTGCCACGAAATAAGAGTTCAACAGGTAGACTTAATTTAGGAACGATATGCGTCCACAGGGAGGCTGAGCGCTCACCGAAGCGATAGACATTCTCATCAGCTGTCTCAAGTTCTGCCAGGGGACTTAACATGCCCGCTGCGGTGAATGCTGCCGCTGCTGGGTCGGTCGGACCACTGGCTGGGTCAAAGACACTGACTGAATGACCTTGTTGCGCCATAAGAAAAGCCACTAAACGACCACATAGTCCTGCACCAGCAATACCAATTTTCATTAACAAATCCTTATGGTTGAAACTCCGTCCTAGCGAGCGGTAGAATGTGTTGATAGTTGTGAAGGTGTAAACCCTTCCAAATCAGAGCAAGGGGATAGTCTGCTCTGTATGTTGAAATATCATTACACCAATTAATGAGAAAATCAAAGTCAAATTATAGCGCCAAGCGATGCCAATAAGTCTGATGTAGAACAAACAATCGCTTATAATAACCTCTTTACAAAAAGGGGCATCGCTTGCTGTGCGTAGCGCTTAAGCCAATTAGTTTTAAATTAAATCAACCATTTTTCCCTATTTCTTATTTAGGTTATCCAGCATAGTGTCCAAATCCTTAGAACAATTACCCACTAAGGCACTCGACGTCTTACGTACGGTGTTTGGTTATGAGCACTTTCGTGGTGAACAGCAAGCGATTGTTGAGCATTTGATTGCAGGCGGGGATTGTCTTGTCTTGATGCCAACAGGGGCGGGCAAATCACTGTGTTATCAGATTCCTGCACTTGTGCGCGAAGGCACCGCCGTTGTGGTTTCACCGCTGATTGCTTTAATGCAAGAGCAAGTGCAAGCTTTGCGTGAGTTGGGTGTGAGAGCGGCATATCTGAACTCTACTCTTAGTTGGCAAGAAGTGCAGCAAGTGGAGAATGCCTGGGCACGAGGTCAGTTGGACTTACTGTATGTTGCCCCTGAGCGCTTATTGACTGAACGTTGTTTAAATATGCTGAACTATGGGCGGATTTCTTTGTTTGCGATTGATGAGGCGCATTGTGTCTCGCAATGGGGCCATGATTTTCGACCTGAATACTTAGGTTTATCGGCCTTACATGAGCGTTGGCCACAGGTGCCAAGAATTGCCCTAACGGCAACCGCGACGAGCCAAACTCGGCAAGAAATCGAAGCGCGCTTGCAGTTGCAAGATGCACAGGCTTTTATCAGTAGTTTTGACCGTCCAAATATCCGCTATGAAATTGTCGAGAAGATTGATCAACGGCGTCAGCTCTTGCACTTTATCAGTGAAAATCATCTGGGTGATTCGGGCATTGTTTACTGTTCTTCGCGCAGTCGTACAGAGAGTATTGCTGAATTCTTATGCAAGAAAGGTATTCAAGCCTGGCCTTATCATGCTGGCTTAGATTTGGCGACACGTACTGGCAACCAGCAGCGCTTCCAACAGGAAGAAGGCATTGTTATGGTGGCGACGATCGCTTTTGGTATGGGCATCAATAAGCCAGATGTTCGCTTTGTGGCACATATTGATATGCCCAAATCGATTGAAGGTTACTACCAAGAGACTGGACGTGCAGGGCGAGATGGTTTACCTGCAAGTGCTTGGATGGCTTATGGTTTAAATGATGTTGTACAGCAACGTAAAATGATTGAAGTTTCCAATGGTGATGAGGACTTTAAAAAGCGCTCTTTACGCCAATTAAATGCCATGCTCGCCCTTTGCGAGTGTGCCACTTGCCGCCGCACACAATTACTGGCTTATTTCGGTCAGAATATGGATGATTGTGGCAATTGTGATGTCTGCCTAAACCCACCTAAGTTGTGGGATGGCACGCAAGCCGCACAGAAATTTCTTTCAGCCGTGTATTGGTTACATCGAAAATATGAACAGCGCTTTGGCGCCAAACACATCATCGATATTTTGCAGGGTGAGCTGAATCAACGCGTCCAAGATAATCATCACCAAGAATTGAGCGTGTTTGGGATTGGCAAGGATTTGACCGCAGAACGTTGGAATAGTGTGGTGCGACAACTCTTAGCGCGCTCCTATCTAACGGTGGATAATCAAGGCTACTCCACCTTGGTCTTAACGGCCGCGGCTAAACCCTTGTTAAAAGGCGATGAAGTTCTGATGTTACGCCAAGAATCAGAACGTACAGCATCACGGTCTAAAAATATCATGCCTAATCGGAAGAAGAGCTTAGTTGATTTGCCTGCTGCGGCACAAGAGCGTTATGAGCGCTTGAAGACTTGGCGCTTGGCCTTGGCTAAAGAGCATAATATCCCCGCCTATTTTATTTTTAATGACACCACCTTGCAGCAGATTGCTGTAGAACAGCCTGATAGCTTACGCGCCCTGGCGAATATTAGCGGTGTTGGGCAACATAAGCTCGATACCTATGGCAGCGATATTTTAAGTTTCTTGCATGAGAGCTAGAGGGCGTGCAGGCAAATCGTTCGCTTGCAAGAAATGAGATTACACTATTCAGCAGAACTTATCACGCATTAATCAGGATTCGCTTATGGATGGGAATTCGCTTATGGTTGAGAATTCGGTCTGCTCAGCAAGACCCGATTATTAAGTGATTAAAACAAATCAGGGTGCGCGTTCTTACCTGGCGGGTTTAAGCCAAAGTGCAGCCAAGTAGTTTGGGTCGCGATGCGTCCACGGGCGGTACGTTGTAGATAACCGTGCTGAATTAAATAAGGTTCGATAACATCTTCAATTGTGTCGCTTTCTTCACCAATCGCGGCGGCTAGATTATCGATCCCAACAGGACCACCATCAAACTTATGAATAATGGTTTCGAGTAATTTGCGATCCATTAAGTCCAGTCCGTGGGGATCAACTTCGAGCATGCTTAAAGCGGCAGCAGCCGATTCATTAGAAATAATACCGTGGTTTTTAACATCGGCATAATCACGTACGCGACGCAATAAGCGATTCGCGATACGTGGTGTACCGCGTGAGCGGCGGGCAATCTCAAGTGCACCCTCGGGCGTGATGCTCGTATTCAGTAATTGCGCACTACGCTGCACAATCTTGGCTAATTGCTCGGCTGTATAAAACTCAAGACGAGAAATAATACCGAAGCGATCACGTAAGGGGTTAGTGAGCATGCCTGCTCGTGTGGTCGCACCCACGAGGGTAAAAGGCTGTAGATCAATCTTCACGCTTCGGGCAGCAGGCCCCTCACCAATGAGGATATCAATTTGGAAGTCTTCCAGGGCAGGGTAGAGAATCTCTTCCACGACAGGTGATAAGCGGTGAATCTCATCAATAAATAAGACATCATGTGCTTGAAGATTGGTGAGGATAGCAGCTAAGTCGCCAGCTTTTTCCAAGACTGGGCCCGAGGTTTGGCGCATCTGTGAACCCATCTCATTGGCAATAATATGCGCTAAGGTCGTCTTACCCAGTCCAGGTGGCCCAAATAATAAGACATGATCGAGTGACTCTTGACGTTGCTTTGCGGCCTGAATAAAAATTTCTAACTGCTCACAAACACGCTCTTGGCCTGTGTAGTCCTGGAGAGTTTTGGGACGCAAAGCTCGCTCAACCGACTCTTCGTTGGGAGAGAAAGTCTGGGCCGAAACCAAGCGTGTAGAGCCAGCAGAAAGATTATCAGAGAAAATTGCCATAAGGTAGGTCTAAAAGAAAATGGGACAAGTACGAAGAACTTGTCCCATTATAAAAGATTCACGCTTGATTAGCGAATTGGCTTGCAAACTGACTTACTGCGGGGCCTGACACAAAGAACTCATGCAAACAATGAATTCAACCATACTCTCGGACCAATTAGAGCAGACCCGAGACAGTTCGAATTAAACCCCACCGCCAATCTGCTGCATCATGAACTCAGGCCTATAATAAACCGAGTGCAAACCAAGGAATATAGGTAATCAGCAACAAGCAAAGCAAGGTCACCGCAACAAAAGGAATAAGCGGCCGTATCAGCTGATCGACTGACATCTTCGCCACCGCACAAGCGGCAAATAGGTTCACCCCGAAAGGCGGTGTAATCATACCCATGGCTAAGTTCACCACCATAATAATGCCAAAATGTACGGGGTCAATGCCAAAGCCAATGGCAACAGGCAGTAATAATGGGGCGAGCACCACAATTGAGGCTGAGGTCTCAATAAACATACCAATCACGAACAGCGCCGCATTCATACCGAGTAAGAAGGTATATTTATCGCTGAATACTTGCGCTAACCACCCACCCAATTGCTGTGGGATACCTGCACGGTTTAATAAGAATCCGAACAGGCCTGCGTTGGCAATTAGGAACATAATTACTGCCGTCCCAATAGCGGCATTACGGAAGGTCGTGCTTAAGGTCTTGAAAGATAAGGTGCGGTAGACAAACATACCGATGATAAGCGCATAGACTACCGCAACAACCGAGGCTTCAGTCGGCGTAAAGATACCGCCGTAAATACCACCAAGAATAATCACCGGCATCAGGAGTGCCAATTTCGCTTGGTTGAATGCTTTCCAGAAGCTCAAACGATTCTCGCCGTCACGCAAACCGAGATTATTCTTTTTGGCATATAACCAGACATATAAAACTAAAGCGCCGGCAATTAAAAAGCCTGGCAGAATCCCACCAATAAATAGTGAGCCTAAATCGGTCTGTGTTGAGACGGCAAATAAAATGATCGGCACCGATGGCGGAATAATTACACCCAGCTCAGCGGCAGTGGCCTGCAGTGAGGCGGCGAATGGTTTAGGATAACCGTGCTTCACCATAGCAGGAATTAAAATAGCACCGACGGCAAAGGTCGTGGCCACACTTGAGCCAGCGACCGCAGCGAAAATCATGCAGGTAATCACACAACTACATGCCAAGCCACCTTGCATATTACCCACTAGACTCTTGGCAAAATTTACCATACGCTCTGAAATGCCTGCCGCTTGCATGAGGTTGCCCGCAAGAATAAAGAAGGGGATGGCGGCCAAGGGGAATTTATCTAAGGCGGCGTAGAACTGTTGAGCGACCACGAGCCAGTTAATTCCCGCAATCTGAATCCCGAGTAGGGAGGCTAAACCAATTGAAACGGCTACTGGAATCGTTAAGACGAAAAACAGCAGCATTGAAATAATCATGATTTGTGACATCGTCTTACTCCGCTATATGTGCTTGATGATCTAATGGTTCAGGATTAAACCAATAAACCAGAACCGCAAGCAGAGCAATGGCACTACCTATGGGGATGGAGGCGTAAATCCAAGAGATTGAGAAATCTAAACCAGCAATGCTTTGAAAGCGCACACGGTAAGTCATATCAATACCAATCCAGGTTAAAAAACCTAAAAAGGCCACGCACATGGCATTCGCAAAATGAAAAATTATACGACGGCCCTTTGGCGGTAGAAGATTATTTAAGACGTCCACTTTCAGCATTTCGCCGTGACGAAAGGCGAGTACTAGCCCTAAGAAAACTACCCAGATCAAGGCTGAGCGCGTCCATGCTTCGGTCCACGCCGATGGGGACTGTAAGACAAAGCGGGTAAATACCTGATA
>CAZIKJ010000256.1:0-10173 GCA_964539685.1 uncultured Pelistega sp. | reverse complement strand
GTCTAAGGAACGACGCACTTCAGGGCTTACCGAATCCGTACCGCGCACACGTTGGCCCTTCTCTGCGTGCGCATCAGCCCAGGTCCGCATCTGGTTAACAGCATCCCCATCACCCGCCATCAACAAAGCATAACTTGCGCGTGAGCCAGGTCCTAATAACTGTGTTTCAGCGAGATCAGCTGCATTAAATAAAGTCCGTGGCGCAAGATTCATAAACTGCATACTGCGATCAGGTTCGTACTCTAACCACTGTTCAACGACAAATTGTTTCTGTCCTAGATGAATCTGTTCTCCGACTTGTACGCCTAAGTCATGCATCAATTGCGGCTCTAGCCATACTGTACCTGGTGCTGGACCATGATTGACGGTCTGCGTCTGGGCTTGACTACCTTGACGAATTTTCAGATGACCGCGTAATGGATAGCCATCACTCACCGCTTTCACTTCCGATAAGGCAGTTTTATCCCCGAGAGCGAGCATAGAACGGAACTGCCAGGTATTCGCTGTCTGCAGACCTAGGCTTTCCGCCTGAGCTTGCCATTCAGGGCCAATCTGACGGTCAGCACTGAGCAATAAATCTGCGGCTAATAACTGTCCTGCATCACGCTCAAGCGCACGATTAACCCGATCCGATAGGAAACCCACACTACTCACTGCAGCCACCGCAACCACTAAAGCTAGCCATAATAGGCGCAACTCACCCACACGCCAATCGCGCAGAAAAGCTTGCCATGCAAATTTCATTATAT
The DNA here is from genome assembly GCA_964539685.1 of uncultured Pelistega sp. Classification (GTDB taxonomy): domain Bacteria; phylum Pseudomonadota; class Gammaproteobacteria; order Burkholderiales; family Burkholderiaceae_B; genus Taylorella. Next base: position 9,424 of record CAZIKJ010000256.1, on the reverse strand, counting down.
TCATGGGTTTATCGAAATAAAATTAATAAGACGGTGGCGTATAACACACCTGCAAAAATACGCTTGAGTAATACTTCAGGTAAGCGGTAAGCCAATATCACACCATACTTGACACTAAGTACACCACCGAGTGCCATCACCGCACCAATCCACCAATCCACATTACCACCATAGGAGTAGGTAAAGAGTGCGACGACAAGCCCTGGAAAAATCATCGCCAAGGCAATCCCTTGTGCCGTGGTTTGGCGAATACCAAAATAGACCGTGAGGATAGGCACGACAATTAATGAGCCACCCACCCCGAATAGGCCGCCAATAAAGCCTGAGATTAAACCTAGAAGAGTATAGGCGCTTAAGGTTAAAGGACGTTCTTCTCGTTGCAGCTTGGCCTTTTTCCCACTGCTTTGCCAAATATAAAATGTGGCCACCAGTGCTAGGAAGACCGCAAATAAATTGCGTAAGAGATCGGAATCCATCAATTGTGCCAGCAAGGCGGCAAAATAGGTAGCGATCATATTCAGCACTACAACGAGAGCAACTTTCTTAAAATCAATGCTAGCACGCTTATTATACGAATAGATCGAGACAATAACATTACCAACAATCATCACCAGGGCCGTACCTTGGGCCAATTGCTGGGTCATGCCAAAGACTAAGCCTAAGACGGGAATGGCAATTAAGCCGCCGCCAATACCAACCATTGCCCCCACAAAACCAATCGTAGCACCGAGAACAAAGAATAAAGGCAAGGTTTGCCAAGTATCAAATAAACTGCTAAGCATAGTGATGGGAGATGATTGGTTAAGAGAGGTTTATATTAGCGTAAATAATTTAAGACTTCATCTAGACGTGAGACTGGCCAAATCGTGAGGCCCTCAATATCATGCTTAGGCATATTATGCTTAGGCACCATGGCAATACTAAAGCCCAGTTTAGCGGCTTCTTTCAAGCGCTCTTGCCCTCGGGTTGCAGGACGCACTTCACCTGCGAGACCAACCTCACCGAAAGCAAACAAGCCCTTAGGCAAAGGGCGGTCACGCAGCGAGGAAATAATTGCCAGAAGAACAGGTAAGTCTGATGCAGTTTCATTGATTCTGACCCCGCCCACCGCATTAATAAAAACATCTTGATCAAAAGTCGCCACTCCTGCATGGCGGTGCAATACCGCTAAGAGCATAGCCAGGCGCCCCCCATCTAAACCCAGGGTTAAGCGTCGAGGGTTCGGCACATGGGCGGTATCGACTAGAGCTTGAATCTCGACCAGGAGTGGACGCGTGCCCTCTTGCGTGGCCATCACGCAAGAACCGGCTACTTCTTCATTATGCTGTGAGAGGAAGATTGCAGACGGATTACTCACGCCCTTAAGTCCCTTATCGGTCATGGCAAAAACACCCAACTCATTTACAGCACCAAAGCGATTTTTGAAAGCGCGAATCAGGCGGTAACTTGAATCAGTCTCGCCTTCAAAATACAAAACGGTATCCACAATATGCTCCAACACACGTGGCCCTGCTAATGTACCGTCCTTGGTCACATGGCCAATCATCACAATACTAATGCCTTTCTGCTTGGCCAACCGGGTTAATTGTGCCGCACATTCACGGACTTGAGATACCGATCCTGGTGCCGCACTAAGCTCGCCAGAGAATAAGGTCTGAATCGAGTCAATCACACAAATCTTAGGTTGCTCTTGCTCCAAGCCTTGTTGAATGGATTCTAATTGGATTTCCGCCAGGAGTTTCACGTTCGTCGTATCAAGCTCTAAGCGGTGCGCACGCATGGCTACTTGTTCAGCAGATTCCTCACCAGTCACATACAGGACAGGTGTATGCTGAGATAAATTAGTCAATGCTTGAAGCAATAAAGTTGATTTGCCAATACCTGGATCACCACCGATAAGCACCACGCCGCCTGAGACTAAACCACCACCTAAGACACGGTCTAACTCTCCCATCCCTGTACTGATACGTGGAATTTCAGCGGTTTCGATCTGTGCCAGAGAACGTACGGGAGCACTTGCCGCCAAATGTGCAAAGCGATTCTGTGCTTGTGCCGCAGGCTTCTCAACGAACTCATGCATCGTATTCCAGCTACCACAATGTGGGCACTTCCCCTGCCATCGCGTGCTCACGCCACCACATTCTTGACAGACAAAACTGGTTTTTGCTTTGGCCATTCGGCTTATCCTTACTGTACTTCTAATTGATCACATGAATATATCGCGCTTATTAACGTGGTAATGACACCCCACCATCCACACCTAAGACTTGTCCCGTAATCATACTGGTTTCATCACTCAGGAAGAAGGCCACGGCTGCAGCCACATCTTCAGGTCGTGAAAAGCGCTTCATAGGGATTGTGGATAGCATCTGCTTCTCAATATCACTGCCAACAGGTACACCATAGCGGAAGGCATCGGTTTCCACAGGCCCTGGTGATACCGCATTCACCGTGATACCATAGTCGGCGAGTTCTAAAGCCCAGACCTTAGTGGCTGCAGTAAGTGCCGCTTTCGACGCCGCATAGCTCGTATGATAAGCCCCGCCCAACGCTAATTGACTTGAAACATTCACAATACGACCTTCGCGACGCTGTTTCATCGATTCAAGGAAGGCTTGTGTCACTTGGACCGCCAAGCGAAAGTTTAAATCATATAACTGGTACAGATTCGAAAGTGAGACTTGACCAATCGGCTCAACATTATAAATACCCGTATTATTGACAATCATATCGACAGGATATTTCTCACGAATCGCACGCAAGACATCTTCAGTCTGCCCCGCATCACTTAAATCACATTGGTAGAGAAAGCCTGGAAAATCAATTTCACTCACACTACGCGCAATACCAACGACAAAAGCGCCTTGATCTGTAAGACGACGAGAAATAGCCCAACCAATACCTTTGGTGGCACCTGTCACCAATACACACTTACCCTTCATAAAAACTCCTACTCGTTGCACGCAATCTTGCTCAGTTCTTAGTTAAGTTCTCTCGCCTTAACGTCACTTGCAGCATTGCCCACCTGTTCCTTAATTCTGTTTAGCTTAGTCAATAATATGCTGTGGTACACGCTTTGTTAAACCACACATTAATTCATATCCAATGCGTCCTGAGAAATCGGCTACGGTATCAATACTCGGACCGCCCTCTCCCCATAACACAACCGTAGAACCGACACCCGCTTGAGGAAGATGGCTTAAATCCACAGTTAGCATATCCATTGAAACTCGACCGAGCAATTGACTCTGCTGGCCATCAACACTCACTGGCGTACCATTCTTAGCACGACGCGGATAACCATCGGCATACCCACATGCTACCACACCGCTGCGGGTTTCACGCTCTGCGGTATAGGCAGAACCATAACCCACACTATCGCCTGTTTTCAAAGTTTGTACTGCAAGGACTTTGGCTTGTAAGGTCATGGTGGGTTTTAAATTGACAGCTAAGTCATCCGCTAACTCTGTATTAAATGGGGTAGAGCCATAGAGGCAAATACCAGGGCGCAACCAGTTCTCTTGCGCGGCAAAAGCAAACTGAGGATAACGTAATGACGCGGCTGAATTGCAGATGCTTAAGGCGCCTGGATAGGCACCACGTGCTTGCAATATCTGTTGATACGCTTCTTGCACATAGAGGGTATCAAGATCAGCATTAGCGAAATGCATCATATGACCGATACGGCCCACCTTGCCTGCATGCTGTAAAGCTTCAAGCTCGGCGAGCTTCTGCGCTGCTTGTGCTGGTAGGAAACCTAAGCGGTTCATACCTGTATTAATTTTCAAGAACACATCAATAGGCATGGCTGCCTTAGCTTGTGCCAACATGGCAATCTGCTCATCAGAATGAATCGCTGTTGTCACGCGCTGCTCTTGTAACACCGGTATATCCTTTGCATCGAAGAAACCTTCTAATAGAAGCAGCGGTTTGTGCCAACCAGCTTCACGACAACGCACTAAATCCTCTACATCAATCATGCCCAAAGCATCGGCCTTAGCAAAGCCCTTAATCGCATTCAACGTACCGTGACCATAGGCATTCGCCTTAATCACTGCGCAAATGAATTGCTGAGTTTGTTGAACAGCGTGATTACTATTTGCTAAGTGTTGTTGGGTGCGCTGAATCCGTGCGCGAACTTGCTCGACATTATGCGACATAGCTGATGGAGAAATCAGCGCGTGAATGGGACGTGGCACAATAGAATCCTTTGGTATGAGTAGTGATTTATTTTTAGCAGCATTATAGTCCTTTATGCCGTAAATTGACATACTCCCCATGGCTTGCCATACAGCCTCTCACTGACAAACTTATGCATATCGCTAAGCTTGTCTGACAGCTGACAATACACTGAGGAGCCTTGTACTAAGTGCCTTGTACGGTTAACACCACTGCTTTCAGACTTAACACCATAGCTGCAGACTTAGCACCATAGCTGCAGACCAAGAACATAAGGCCATCACTTAGTTACTCTAAACACCCAAGCGTTTCGCGTCCTCTGCGTTCTAAATGACGGGGCTTTACGTTGAGCTTAGATAAACTCACAAACCCTGTAAGTTTAATCACCCGTAAAGCCTGCAAGAAAGCTACAATAAGCCTTCTTAGATTGACAACCTTGTCGCCTTTTAGCGAATTTTTTGTATGAGCACTATTGACCCTTATAGCGCAGAGAAAACTTATAAACCTGGTTCCTCTAGCCACTATGCCTATTTATTTGTTGCTGAGCCTGCTAAATCTTTAATCATGGTTTTGCATGCCTTGCAAAAAGAGCTCAATCAGGTCTTGCTGATTAATTCAGACAGTGCGATTGCACGCATTAAGCTAGCTTGGTGGCGCACTGAAATTGACCGCCTCTTTGCGGGTACCCCTGAGCATCCGATTACGCAGTCGCTCAGTAAATTCGCCGAGTTCAGCGCCTTCGAAAAGCGCCATTTTTACCAGATGATTGATGCGGTCGAAATGGATCTGGAACAGAATCGCTATATGGACTGGCCTGAGTTTGAAAGTTATTGTCGTTTACACAGTGCTAGCCTAGGGACCCTAATCGCCCAAGCACTAGGGGTGCGTGAAGCCGCTGAGCTTGAACAGGTGCAAGAACTCGCTATTGCCTTACAACTGATTGAGCATATTCGCCGAATTGGTGAGGATGCGCGCCAAGGAAGAATCTATTTTCCAATTAATACCTTGCAAGAATACAATCTACGCGCAGCAGATATTTTAAATAGCAAATATAGTGAGGTATTCACTGGTTTTATCCAAGCTCAAGCGAATGCAGTCAGAGCTCGTCTTTTGACCTGTATCCAGTCAATGCCGACAAGCTTACGTAAGCAACTACGCCCCTGTTTGATTAAGGCGCATCTGGGCCTGACTTTACTGAAAGTGCTGGAGCAAGATAAGTGGCAGATTCTTGATCATCGTACTAGTCTCACGCCAATTCGCAAACTCTTTATTGCCAGCAAGATCTGGCTAAGTGGTGGCCGTTGTCTGCCCAAGCGCTAATTTGTATACGTCGAATAGCGCATCTTAAAAAAAGCCACTGCAACAATTATCGCAGTGGCTTTTACTTTATGCTTAAGCAAAATAGCGCCTTTCTCGCTGTGCTTATCAAATCACCAATTAAGACAGCGAGGATAGACTAAAGAGTGATCAACCTGGTTTACCATCAACGCGTGGAGAGGTAAGGATGGGTGTAAATTGCCAGAGATAGAAGATAAAGGCTAAGATCCACAAGCTTGCCGTGAGATGTAAACTACCCATGGCATTACCTGTCCAGAGTGCGACTAAGCGGAATATGGCCGCTAACACCATTAAGACATAGCTGGCCACCATTAAGCGACTCGCCTCAAGTGGACGCCCAGTATGACCTAAAGCAGTACGCGTAATCATGCCCATAATCATTACCGCAAAACCACCCATACCAATAATATGGACGAAGGCTGCTGGACGCAAATTCATCGGTAACTGAATCTCAGCGAAGAACAAGGCCGCAAACAATAAGCCTAATCCTAATAAGAAATACGAGACATAGAGAACCCACAATAAAGGCATATGTATAACCTTCATGGGTTTCCATTGGAATAATTGGAACCACGTAATGGCGACCAAGGCCACCAGCGCAATAGCGGCAATTTTATGCAGGCCAAACACGAGCAAAGCAATGCTCAAAGCAGTTATGATTAATTGATATTTACCTGATTTCTCATGACGTGGAATTTCCACATCTTGTACACGACGACTAGCAAAGAATGGAATCACACGGCGACCAACCAGTAAGGCGATAAAAGCCATTAGCAATAAACCAATATGATAGCCCTTCATAATCCAATGATAGCCATGCAGATATATCGCTAAGAGATAGGCAAGGTTCGCTAAGCCTAGCCCCACTAAGGCGTAAACTACAGGATAGTTTTGCTTGCTCTTGGCGCCGAAAATCACCTTAGCAAGGGCGATGGCTGCCATCGCAAAAAAACCAATTTCTGCAAGCGCGGCTACGATAAATGCGGCCTGACCAGGAATGAGATAGCCGATACGTGCCACTATCCAGAGTGCCGTTATGCCGGCAAGGTGCTTACCCTTAGACGGATGGCGGCCCGTCCAGGTGGCTGAGGCTGTTAAAAGGAAAGCCACAGCAATAGTAGCAATAAAGCCCCAAAGCATCTCATGCGCATGCCAATACATGGAGCCCATATTGCCCTTAATCAGATGTGGCGCAAATACCCAAAGCAATACGGAAAAAGCCGCCCAAAATGCGCTTAAGAGATATAAGGGGCGAAAACCAAAAGCAAAGAGAGTCTCAAAGAAACTGGGAGGTTTCTTCTTGGAGGGACTGGGCATATCAACTTGAATCAACATTCTTGTGTTCCTACTCGTTCTTTAAAATATCTGTCGTAAGCGATGAGCCGCCATATAGCTATAGGATTAATTCTACCGCTATAGCCACAGAACTGCCACATAGACTGCTATATAGAATTAAGCAATACCATGCATCTTGTAGACAGCTTGTTAGATAAATTTTCTGATCATCTAAAAAGCAGTGAGCTCACAAACAGATTATTTCAATAGTTCATGAAGTGTTTAGATATTGTAGCTGAATTCATACGTAATAACAGATATATCCCTAAGCTCGTCAAGGTTGTCTTGGCGACGCTCCCTTTTAACTCAAGGCGTCTTTGTTTGTTTACGACTGAAGCAAGGGCTGGCCTGATTGTCTTATCTCCTAGGTTTCTTGTTTGGCTGCTATGGGCGAGCTGTGCACAATGCCTAGCGTATCCTAGAAAACCATGCATCATTTTAAGGGTTCTATAAACAATCAGGGCGCAGAGGTATCAACCTTTGCGCCCTAGTACGTCGGCATTACATCATTACAGCAAAACAGCTATTACAGTTCAATATTCTTCACCATATAGCTGCGAATTTGCTCAACATCACAATCCATCACTTCCACACGTTGTGGCAAGCTTTGCAAATCCGCGAGATGGGCAGGCACAGGGGCAGCTTGTCCAATCGCTTCTTGGATAGTTTCGGTAAATTTAGCAGGTAGAGCTGTCTCAAGCACCAACATAGGGATACCTTGCTCGACAAACTCGCGAGCCACCTTCACACCATCTGCCGTATGTGGGTCTAACAAGTAATGGTTCTGTTCGTATTCTTGTTTAATCGTTGCTAAGCGATCGGCATGTGAGCTACTGCCTGCAACAAAACCAAACTTCGATTCAAATTCTGGTTTTAAGTCGCTTAAGTCAAAATAACCCTCTTTAGCTAAGGTATCCCATAAGGCTTTCACTTTAGCGCCATCATTACCTAAGAGATGGTACACAAAGCGCTCGAAATTTGAGGCTTTCGAAATATCCATTGAAGGACTTGAGGTCGCATAGGTCTGCTCAGAGGCACGTGGACGATAAATACCTGTCTTAAAGAATTCTTCTAAGACATTATTTTCATTGGTTGCTAAGACTAAGCGATGAATCGGTAAGCCCATTAAGCGAGCAAGATGGCCTGATAAAATATTCCCAAAATTACCTGATGGTACGGTGAACGATACCGCTTGCCCTGGTTTGCTTGTGGCACGTAACCAGGCCCAGAAATAATAGGCAATCTGCGCAGAAATACGTGCGAAATTAATCGAGTTCACGGCACCAAGACGGTATTTTTCTTTAAATGCCAAATCATTCGACAAGGCCTTGACTACATCTTGGCAATCATCAAACACACCATGCACGGATAGGTTATGGATATTCTTATCCTGTAAGGAGAACATCTGTGCGCGTTGGAAATCACTCATACGACCATATGGTGAGAGCATAAAGACATTCACACCCTGCTTGCCACGAAGCGCATATTCTGCTGCCGAACCTGTATCACCCGAGGTTGCACCAAGAATATTTAGGCTCAGTCCACGCTTAGCTAAGACATACTCGAAGATATTGCCTAAGAACTGCATAGCCATGTCTTTAAACGCTAAGGTAGGCCCTTCAGATAGGCCAACAAGCGTAATTGACTCATCCAGTTTCTTGAGTGGCACAATCGCCTCACTGCCAAAGACCTCTTTTGTGTATGTCTTACGAGTTAAGGCTTGTAAGTCTTCTTTGGGAATATCAGTGGCAAATAAGCTCAAGACCTCAGCCACCAAATCAGCGTAAGATAAATTACGCCATTGCTCCAAAGTTTCACTACTGATCTGCGGCATCGTCTCAGGTAATGCTAAACCACCATCACGCATTAGACCTTCCAATAAGATATCAGAAAACTCTACAGCAGCTACGCCACCACGGGTTGATACATATTTCATGATAATTTTTCCAAGCGAATGTGAACAACTTTAGATTGTACAAAAGGCAATTTCTCAATTTGTTGAATAGCATCAACCACATCACCTTCACGTGCTTGGTGTAGTAAGAAGATAATATTCGCCGCACCGTCATCTTTAGAGTCTTGAATCATCGACTTAATTGAAATTTTCAATTTCGCCAAGATTAAAGAGATATCCGCCATCACACCAGGACGATCTTGTACTAAGACACGTAGATAAGAAGATGAGCGTGCTTCTTCAATCGGCAGAATCGGATAGTCGGCTAAAGCATCCGCTTGGAAGGCCAAGTGCGGTACGCGATTCTCTGGGTCGGCAGTGTGTAAACGAGTAACATCGACTAAATCAGCGACGACTGCTGAAGCGGTAGGCTCAGAACCTGCACCCGCGCCATAATATAAGGTTTCACCGAGCGCATCACCCTTGACAACCACCGCATTCATAGGGCCTTCAACATTCGCGATGAGTTTGTCTTTCGGCACCAAACAAGGATGAACACGAAGCTCAATTCCTGATTCGCGACGAATCGCTAAACCGAGCAATTTAATACGATAACCTAAGCGATCAGCTAGGCTTACATCCTCTTGTTCTAAGCGACTAATCCCTTCAATATAGACC
>CAZIKJ010000255.1:0-5465 GCA_964539685.1 uncultured Pelistega sp. | reverse complement strand
AACTTCTTTGCCAAACGTGCGGATTTTCCAAAATTTAAACGCAAAGGCGAAAAGGACGGTTTCCGCTTTCCACAAGGTTGTAAATTGGAGCAGAAGAACAACCGTATCTTTTTGCCAAAAATTGGATGGGTGCGCTACCGCAACAGCCGTGACGTTGCAGGTTGCCTGAAAAATGTAACCGTTTCACAAAAATGCGGTAAATGGTTTGTGTCAATTCAAACTGAATTTGAACAGGAACAGCAAACACCCAACGGCGGAGAAATCGGGATTGATATGGGCGTTGCACGGTTTGCGACCTTGTCTAACGGTCAATTTTTTGAAGCGATTAACGCGTACAAAACATGGAAAGGCAAGTTGGCGAAACTGCAAAAGCAGCTCAAACACAAAACCAAATTTTCCAAAAATTGGCAGAAACTGAAAGCAAAAAAAGCCAAACTACACCATAAAATCAGCAATATGCGCAAAAACCACCTGCACCAACTCACACACAAGATCAGCCAAAACCACGCGATTGTGTATGTGGAGGATTTGCTAGTGGGCAATATGTCCAAATCCGCCAAAGGTAACGCAGAACAACATGGCAACAATGTAAAGCAGAAATCAGGTTTAAACCGCGCCATTTTAGACCAGGCTTGGTTTGAATTTCGGCGACAACTAGAGTACAAATTGTTGTGGTGCGGTGGACAGTTGGTGGCTGTTCCGCCACAAAATACAAGCCGTTGCTGCCCGGCTTGCGGACACACCGCCAAAGTTAACCGCCAAACGCAGGCAAACTTTGAATGTGTGGAATGTGGCTATCAGAATAACGCAGATATTGTAGGTGCAATCAATGTGTTAAAGCGCGGTCAAGAGATTTTGGCAGCGCAAATATAAACTAAATTCAGGGCAGGACATGTCCGTAGCGCGTGTGAAGTGAACAATGCAGTAAGGTTGTCAGCAGCACGAACCCACCGAAGCGAGTTAGCAGAACATCGCTAACCGCAGTAGGAATCTCCTGCATTCATGCAGGGGAGGACGTCAACCAACGACTCTCCATGCAATTAAGCTTAAAGACTTCTTCGACAGTTACATAGGTGAATGAGACACTTAAGTCCATTGTGATAATTACGCAGTTAGCATGTTCATTCATCAAACCTTACTTAATTTAAAATACCGTTGATTTGATGCACTATTGATACTGACTGTGGTAACGCATTCCAATATCGACCACAAGAAAAAACATTAAGACACAGTTTCGCTCTCTAACTTCCCACAAGAAGCGCGCCCTCCTATACAATAAGGATAAAAAAACGAGTACCTAAATAATGAGCGAAACCAATAATTTCTATTTCCCATGTCCTGTTGAACAACATTACTGCTCACAATGTGGTGGTAAATTAAGTCGCCTTATTCCGCCTGGCGATAATCGTGAACGTGATTGCTGCACGCAATGTGGTGCTGTGCATTATCGTAACCCGCTTATTGTGACCGGCACCGTCACTGTGCATGATGGCAAAGTGCTCTTATGTCGCCGTGCTATTGAGCCACGCTACAATACCTGGACCTTACCTGCGGGCTTTATGGAGCTTAAAGAAACCACGGCCCAAGGTGCCATCCGTGAAACTGTTGAAGAGGCAGGTGTGCAGCCGCAATTAGGCCAGCTGTATACCGTCATGGACGCAGTTCGCGCGAGCCAAGTTCACATTTATTATTTAGCGACAGCGGATAGTGATGCTGTGGATCCTGGTGAAGAGTCCCTAGAAGCAGCTTATTTTGCCCTAGATGAAATCCCTTGGGATGAGCTCTCTTTCACGACCGTGATTGAAACTTTAAAGCGTTACGTGGCTGACACTGAAAAGCAAAGCTACCCAACGCATTTCTTTAGTACTTAATTGCGGTGTTCTGATGTACATGGCGCTCGATAAGTTTTTGCGTAGTGTGATGGCGAATCCCCCTTTTCCAGCCGTCTCTACGGCCGCCAAAGAACCCGATGGTCTTCTTATGAGTGGGGGCGAATTAAGTCCTGAATATGTCATCGCCGCCTATGCGAACGGCATCTTCCCGTGGTTTAACCCTGGTCAACCCGTCCTCTGGTGGGCGCCTTCGCAACGCATGGTGTTAAATTATCAGAACTTAAAAATTTCACATAGCCTGCGCAAAACCTTGAAAAAGATTCAGCGGCAAGCGCGTAGCAATGTGCCTGATTTAAGGCCTCATGATGCATCAGGTAATCACTTTACTATTCAACCACGGCGCCGACATAAAGACAATAACCCTGCGCTTGAGATTTCTACAGATCGTCTCTCACTTGTTGCCTCACAAGACCGACCGTTCAATAAAGACAGCACATCCGAAAGCCATACAGACAAACACTATACAATTAAACTTGATACGGCTTTTGAGCGTGTCATGCGGGCTTGTGCAGAACCACGTGAGCACGAACAAGGCACGTGGATTAGTGAAGATTTTATTCAAGCCTATGGCGAACTGCACGACATTGGCTTAGCGCATAGTTTTGAGACTTGGTGTAATGGTGAATTAGTCGGTGGGCTTTACGGTGTAAGCATAGGCAAGATGTTCTTTGGCGAGTCCATGTTTAGTCGCCAGGCTGATGCCTCTAAAATAGCCCTTGTTTTTGCGGCGAATTATCTTGCCGACCAGGGTATTTATAACATTGACTGTCAGCAAGACACTCCACACCTACGTAGCATGGGAGCGGATCTGATGCCGCGGGAAGATTTTACTAATTTGCTCGGGCGTACTATACTTGAAGGACCCATAGTCTGGCGCAGGGGATCCATTAATCCAGGGATTCTTTTGCTGTAGTTGCTACTGCAAACAAGCGATTAAACTATATTGCTCCGCTAATGGATTAATACTAGCCTTTGTATTTGCTGTTTACTGTTTACTGTTTGTTATAAGGCATTATTTTTCGCTTTACTTCATCCTCACTTTTCGAAGTGTATATTTATGGACAATCACTCGTCTCAGCCGCTTAGCTTGTTTTTAACAGGCTCCTATCCCTGCAGCTACCTGCCTGAGCAACAAGCACGCTCACAGGCTGTCGCGCAAGCGGACTATGTTGATTCAGTGGTTTACTCACAGCTTATGCGCTATGGTTTTCGACGCAGCGGCTTATACACCTATCGGCCACAGTGTGACCAGTGCAAGGCCTGCGTGTCGGTACGAATTGTAGTCGATGAATTTACGCCTAATCGAACGCAGCGGCGTCTTTTTAAAAAGCATCAACAGGCTTTGTATGCTTACTGCCTGCCTGATTTAAGCTGGCATGATGAGCATTATGAGCTATACCAACGTTATCAGGCAAGTCGCCACCCCGATAATGCTGAGCAAACCAGTCCTCAAGATTACGCTGAATTTATGTTGAGCTCGCACGTGGATACGCAGCTAGTTGAATTTCGTAGCGAAGACAATGTACTGCGTATGGTGAGTGTATTCGACATTCTGGATGATGGCTTGTCGGCGGTGTATACCTTCTATGATGTGGACTATGTTGGTAGCTTGGGCTCCTACGCCGTTATGTGGCTGAATGAACTTTGTAAGCGCTTTGGTCGACCCTATCTGTATCTTGGCTACTGGGTCGAGAACAGCCAGAAAATGAACTATAAGATGAATTATCAACCCCTTGAGTATTATTCCAAGGGCTCTTGGTCACGGCAAAAACCAACAAATCTAGTGAGTAAATTTGCGCCTACCGTTTCCGAACAAGTGTAGTATAAACGCTTGCGGGCGTCCCTTCTCCCCTGCAATTGTAAACTTACCTTGGACTCATTGAATGTGCGCCCGGCTAAATACACCATTCGCCATGGTCCTAACGACTTATTGCATGGCATTGTTTTAAAATAGAGTAAATTCATCAATCCTCATTCATTATGTTTAAATCATTCAATCCTTATTGCCTTATCCGCCCTGCTTTATTTTCGCTAGAGCCTGAGAAAGCACACGATGTCACGCTACGTAACTTAAGTCGTGCTTGGAATAACAACACACTTCGTAAAGTTCTTAAAGCACGCAATATGCTCTTGCCTACAGACTTAATGGGACTGCCCTTACGTAACCCCATTGGTCTGGCCGCAGGTTTAGATAAGAATGGTGAATATATTGATGCCCTTGGTCAATTAGGTTTTGGTTTCCTGGAAGTCGGTACCGTAACACCACGTCCACAAGACGGCAATCCTAAACCGCGCATGTTCCGCCTCCCTAAAGCGGAAGCCTTAATTAATCGCATGGGTTTTAATAATCAAGGTTTGGATGTGTTCTTAGCGAACGTTGCCCGCAATAATTATCAGGGCCATGGTGGTATTTTAGGTTTAAACTTAGGCAAGAATGCCGATACCCCCATCGAGAAAGCCGCTGATGACTACCTAATCGGTTTGCGTGCGGTGTATGCCTACGCGGATTATGTGACGGTGAATATTTCTTCGCCGAATACACAGAACTTACGTGCACTACAAGGTGAAGATGAGTTAAGCCAACTCTTGCAGAAACTCCAAGAGACTCGCCAAGAACTTGCCGATCATCATGGTCGTCATGTGCCGATTGCGATTAAGATTGCACCCGATCTGGATCAAGATCAGATTCTTTCCATTGCTCACCTCTTACCACGCTACGGCATGGATGGCGTGATTGCCACCAACACGACCCTATCGCGTGAGGCCGTGAAGGGTTTGCCGCATGCGCAAGAAACAGGTGGTCTATCGGGTCCACCCGTCCATGAGCTCTCGCTTAAAGTAATTTCATCATTACGTCGTGAGTTAGGTCCTGACTTCGCTATTATTGGTGTCGGTGGTATTAACTCTGGTCAACGTGCCCTGGAGAAAGTCCAAGCCGGTGCAAATGCCATCCAGCTCTATACAGGCCTTATCTATCAAGGTCCGCGCCTGATTCGTGAATGTATGGATAGCTTGCGTGAAGCGCCACAATTTTTTCTTGATGGGCATCACTAGAGCGCCCCATACCAGTCTATAGCGTTAAACACAAAAAATCCCACATCAAAAAATGTGGGATTTTTCTTAAGTCTTGCTAGGTGGAATAAAGTAGTGAAGTCAATGACGATCTGTTTCTTTGTAGAACATTACTGCTTATATTATGCTTTATTTTGCAGCTCCAGTCACTGTGCGTCCCACCATCTTAACCTACACTTAGCAAAAATTTAAATCTTAATATTATTTACTTTGTTCATCCTCAAGCAAAAAGACTTCTTTGCTTAGAATTTCTTTAATTTTTGCCTTAGATAATCCTGCTTCAATCAGATCTGCTTCGAGCTTCACAAGCCTTTGATTAAACCGTTGCTTTGCTTCGTAAACACCACGCGCAATAAAATCTGCATCCAAGTCACTTTCAAGGCGATAAAACTTAATATTTGATATACAAGAAAAAAACCAGTCATAACGCGCCGTTAATTCTTGAATGGCGATTGTTCCATGCGCCTCGCTAATTCCTTCATTACCTAAATAAACACTGCC
>CAZIKJ010000254.1:0-4713 GCA_964539685.1 uncultured Pelistega sp. | reverse complement strand
TATGCAAAGTATGTCTTACTTCCCATATACTTATGCGGTAATTGGCATGCTAAATGATAAAGATGCAGAAGAGGTGATTAGTAAGTTTAAGGGACTTGTAGATCATTGGTATTGTGCTGATCTTGAAGGACCGCGAGCGCGTTCGGGTGCCGATTTGGCTGCTATGGTAGAGCGTTTAATCGAAAAAGAAAGTGATGGTTTGCCAACAGTTGAAGCTTTTGATACACCTGTAAGTGCCTATCAAAAAGCGCGTGAAAAAGCTGACGATAGTGATAGAATTGTAGTATTTGGTTCTTTCCTTACAGTTGCCGCTGTATTGGAACATCTGAACAAGCGCTAAAGTATAATAGCGCTCATGGTACCGCTTTATAAAGTTAGTAGAAGGATATTGAATGGGATTGTTTAAAACTGACCGCGTGCAAACTAGTCAGCGTCGCTCGACAGGGCAACGTATGAGTATGGCCGATCAGCAAGCAAATGAATTACGCTATAAGGCCAAGAGTCGTTTAATTGGTGCAGTTGTCTTAGTCATCTTAGCCATTATTTTAGTGCCTATGGTGATGCAAGATTCAAGCGAACCTGAACCTTCGCAAGCACAAGCGCCTCTTGTTGCTCCCCATGGCCAAGCTGAGGTTGGTGCTTCTGGCACCTTATCAGTCACGACCGTTCCAGGTGTGAGCGCAAGCGGTACTGAAAGTACGTCTCAGTCAGTAAATCCTGATGGTACTGTCGCAACGCCAAGTACCAGCGCGCAGGGTAGTATTGCCCAAGGTAATATTGGCACAGTCGTGCCATCAACCAGTGTAGCAGCAAGCACCAGTACAGAGGCGAGCACTGCCACGCAAGGTGCCCCGAGTGTAGCTGCAGCAACGCGTGAACAAAATATTGTGACTGCCCCTGCCTCTGAAGCCAGAACTGAAACGCCTACAAAGCCCACTGAAACTAAGCCAGCTGAGCCTAAACCAACGGTAGCAGCGACAAAACCTGCGACGAAACCTGCTGAGCATAAAACCGATAAACCTGCGGTAGTGCGCACGCCGAGTTCACGCAGTACAATTCGTGAACAAGACCGTACTGATGATGGTCAAGCAGCATTAGCCTTGTTAGAAGGGCGCCGATCAAGCTCATCAGCGACAAGTAGTTCAGCCGCGCCACGTGCAAGTGCGCCCGCACCAGCACCTGCTGCCTCTGGTGGATCTCGCTTTAGTATTCAATTAGCCTCACACTCAACAATGGATGCCGCACGTTCGCACCGCGAACGCCTCAGTGGTTCGGGTGTTTCGAATGCTTATGTACAAAGTGCGACGGTTAATGGTCGCCAAACCTATCGTGTACGCGTTGGTCCTTTCACCTCTCGCGAAGCCGCGCAGGCAGCGCAAACCCGATTGCGTGGTTTAGGTGAGGGCGGTTTCATTTCTGCTAATTAAGACTTTCCCATCATGGTAAATTGACTGCTGTGGTGGGGTATCGCTTTACTTCCTCTTGCTAAGGCATTGTGACTGAGTTCGATTATATCTTTCTTGCCGTTTTAGGCTTTTCTGGCTTACTCGGTTTTATTCGTGGATTCATTAAAGAGGCCTTCTCTTTGATAGCCTACGTCGCAGCTGCCTATGCGGCAGTTATGTGGGGGCCTAGGGCTTATCCATGGTTTTCTAGCTTAATTGAACATCATTTAGTGAGCCTTGCATTGGCTTATGCAGTGGTGTTTATTGCTGTTTTGCTGATTGTTGGCATTATCAATCTCTCTTTAAGTTCTCTCATCACATTAACGGGTTTGGGGCCTGCAGACCGAGGCTTAGGTCTTTTATTTGGGCTTGCTCGTGGCATGTTGATTGTCGTTATTGTGGTGATTTTGGCAGGGTATACAACATTCCCACAAGAGGCTTGGTGGCAAAATGCGCGCTTTTCTTCTACTGCAGTTAATGCAGTGCTCTATATAAAATCATTTCTTCCCGTTGAAATTGGCAATTATTTGCCGTATTAGTTTTTTAAAAAAGGTCTAACTCTTATGTGTGGAATTATCGGTATTGCAGGTACTTCTCCGGTCAACCAATTAATTTATGATGGTCTATTGTTACTTCAACACCGAGGGCAAGACGCTGCTGGCATTTCAACGACGAACGAAAATCAATTCAGTATGTATAAAGCACATGGCCTTGTGCGAGATGTCTTTAGAACGCGTAATATGCGTTCCTTGCCAGGTAACTCAGGCATAGGTCAAGTACGCTACCCAACGGCTGGCTCCAGCGATAGTATCGATGAAGCGCAGCCGTTTTACGTGAATGCGCCATTTGGTATTACCTTTGCCCATAATGGCAATTTAACGAATACGGATGAGTTGCGTGAGCAGCTATTCCGTATCGATCGTCGTCATATTAATACTAACTCAGATTCTGAAGTGCTGTTGAACGTCTTTGCGCATGAGCTGCAGCTTGCGAGTGAAGATAATACACCTGACCATGAAGCCATCTTTAAGGCGGTTGCCGCTCTTCACCTACGTGTGCGTGGTGCTTATGCGGTAGTCGCACAAATTTCTGGTTTTGGTATGGTCGCTTTTCGGGATCCTAATGGTATTCGTCCACTTTGTTTAGGTAAATTAGAATCAGAGAACGGCCTAGAGTGGATGATCGCTTCCGAATCAGTAGCGCTTGAGGGTAGTGGCTTTAATTTCGTGCGTGATATTGCACCTGGCGAAGCCATATTCATTGACGAAAAGGCACAGCTATTCTCACAACAATGCGCAGTTCAACCTAAGCTTTCACCGTGTATTTTTGAGTTTGTCTATTTCGCACGTCCCGACTCGACGATTGATGGCGTTAATGTCTATAACGTGCGTTTGCGTATGGGTGAGTATCTTGCTGATAAAGTTGCGCGTGAACTGCGTTTATCGGATATTGATGTAGTCATGCCAATTCCCGACTCATCACGTCCGGCGGCGATGGAGTTGGCTTCACGTCTGGGTTTAGAGTATCGCGAAGGGTTTATTAAGAATCGTTATGTAGGCCGCACCTTTATTATGCCTGGCCAACAAGTCCGTAAGAAATCGGTCCGCCAGAAATTGAATGCCATGAGCGTAGAGTTTAAGGGTAAAAACATCTTATTGGTTGATGACTCGATTGTACGTGGCACGACAAGTCGTGAAATTGTTGATATGGCACGTGCAGCTGGTGCGAAAAAAGTGTACTTTGCCTCTGCAGCACCCGCCGTGCGTTTCCCGAATGTGTACGGGATTGATATGCCAACACAAGATGAATTAATTGCACATAATCGTACGACCGAAGAAGTATGTCGTGAAATTGGTGCTGATGGCCTTGTGTACCAAGACTTAGGCGATTTAAAGCGTGCGGTAATGGACATCAACCCTGAAATTACCTCGCTTGACTCATCTTGCTTTGATGGTGTCTATGTCACCGGTGATATAGATGCTGATTACTTAGAGCGTTTAAACTCTAAGCACAAAAAGAAAGAGAAGGCAAGTAGCGGTACAGGCTTGCAGTTAAATATGGGCTTTAAAGATAATAATTAATCACAGCTTAGACCTCTGTGTGAACTACGCTTGCCCCAAGATTGTCTTGTTTATTCACTAGGTGATCGAGGGTAAGTAAAAAAGTAAAAAGCCTTGTGCGGATTAGGAGGACATAGACCTATAAGCACAAGGTTTTTTTATGCAATAAGCTCAAGTGGCTTAGTTTCTATGAAAAATATACTGGCGTTCTGGATTTTTCTTTAAGAGAAGAACAACAGCAGCAATGGTAATTAAGGCAAACAGTGCTAGAGCCCAAAGCGAATATTCAATACCGAATAAGTCTACTGCCGCATCCATACAGGTGGCATAGATACCAAATAACCACGGTATGGCACTGTCTAGTGCAAGATGCTTGGCGATGACACGATCGGCTAAGGTCATATCACACGAGAACATCTGCGCAGCTACGTCGTATTGATACCAAGCGCTTAACATGCCGCCTATGCCTAGAAGAAATACTAAAAAAGCAATAAATCGCTTGAATATATTGGCGCTCACTACATTGCCCAGTAAGCAGACTGCTGCAATTACTAAGAAAATTAATCGTTGAAATACGCACCAAGCACATGGCGGCATATCAAGAACATGTTGTGAGAATAGGGCAAAGCCCACCGCAAGAATACAGATCAGCGCAATAAGATTGAGAAATTTTTGCATAAATATAGTTTATTGTAATTTTAAAGCTTCAGAATATAAAGATAATACCAAATCATGTATGCCTGTCCACATGATTTGTACGCCAATACATAAAAGAATAAAGGCAGACATACGCATAAAGATAACCGTTCCACTTTGGCCAAGCTTATGTAAGAACTGAACGGCAAAGCGCAAACTAAAATATACTGCTAAAGCAACAGCAAAAACACCGAGAACAGTACCAAATAAGCTTAGCGATGTCGTCAGATTTAACTGAGTATTTTGCTGTAAACTTGCACCCACAGTAATAGAAGCAGCAATCGTGCCTGGACCACATGAGATGGGAAAGGTTAAGGGGTAAAAGGCGCTACGGCGAGCTTTTTCAAGGGTGAATGTCTCGGTATTAATCTTATGAATATTGGTATCGGGGTCTTCGGCATTCAGTAGCTTCCATGCTGCAACAACGACAATTAAACCACCACCCACGCGCACCACAGCCAGAGAAATGCCAAATAAACTTAGGACATAATTGCCTAAGAAAATCGCCACTA
>CAZIKJ010000253.1:0-6095 GCA_964539685.1 uncultured Pelistega sp. | reverse complement strand
GCCAATGCCTGTCTATGGTTGGTCAATTATTCATGCTATCTTGAATACGGTTATCCCCACCTTCTTACTTATGTGGGCAGTGGAACGCATTGGCTCTACAACAAGTACACAGCTAGGCCTGGTGGGACCAGTTTCATTATTATTCTTAGCTTGGCTCATCTTGGGCGATCCGATTAGTTGGATGGATATCATCGGAACTGCAATTGTCTTACTTGGCGTGTATTTATTAAGCCGTGCTAAAAAGTCTTAGTCTTATCTTATACATGTAGACCTCTCAACACAAAAAAACTAGTACGACTCTAAAGAGTCGCACTAGCAAATCACAAGCTTATGAGAGGCTAGGCTAATAGGCTTGCGGACTAAAGATGTTTATAGCTCACGCCAACGAATCTTACCTGAGGCAGTTTTCGGCAAGGTTTCAATAAACTCAACGATTTGAGGCACTTTATAGGCCGCCATATGGTCTTTACACCAAGTAATAATGTCCTGCTCACTGATTTGCTCTTGCAAGCCTTCTTTCAACACCACAACAGCCTTAACCGTCTCTCCTCGTTTTGGGTCTTGTACACCAATGACACAAGCCTCTTGAATCGCCGGATTCTTATACATCAAGGACTCCACTTCCACTGGCCACACTTTGTACCCCGAGGCATTAATCATGCGCTTGAGTCGATCTACCATAAAGAAGTATCCGTCTTCATCAATGCGACCAATATCACCTGTGCGTAAGAACTGTTTACCATCAAGCTCAATAAAGACCTCATCAGTTCCCGCTGCATCATTCCAATAGCCTTTCATTACTTGTGGACCGTGAACAATAATTTCACCAACCTCACCTTGAGGTAACTCTTTCAAGGTTTCGATGTCAATAATGCGTGAATCCACATCAAAGATAGGCACACCTAAGCATTGTTTTTTCGGTCGATACTCAGGATTAATATGTGAAGGCGCAATTAACTCTGACATCCCATAGCCTTCAATATAATTAATGCCAAATAATTGATGAAGTTTCTCAGCTATCGCCTCTGGCATGGCCGCTCCCCCACCACTAATCCTTGAGACACTCGATAGATCATGTTTCAACAAGTTGGGTGAGGATAAGAAATCAACAACCATGGCAGCAATCATCGCCAAACGACTAATCTTATAGCGTTCAATAGATTGAATAGCCACCTCACGATCCCACCGTGTCATCAAGACAGTAGTGCCGCCAAGATAGATTGGTGTATTCATATTACCTTGCATACCGGTCACATGAAACAGTGGCAGCGCCGCTAAATAGACCGCATCTTGACTAGTCGATAAATACCAATTAGCACTTGAAATCGTATTGTACATAACGGTTTTATGGGTATGCATACAACCCTTTGGATGCCCTGTTGTGCCTGAGGTATAGGGCATAACACACACATCATCAGGAGTGGCTTGCGAAGGGCTTGGCTGACGGTTTAAATCAAGCGCTTTGAGCCACGCATGTACTTTCGGGTTCGACACCACCAAGCGCTCATCTTTCACAAAAGCCGGTACATTCAGTGTAGTCTCTGCTTTTAAATAATCACCATAGCAAGCAAGAAGGATGTGTTGGATATCAGGGTGGTTAAGTTTTTGAATATTACCGTATAACTCTTGCGAAACAATAACCGTACTGGCTCCAGTATCATCCACATAATGTTCAAGCTCATCCGCTTTATTCATTGGGTTAACGGGGACAACAATCGCATCAGCACGCATAATCGCATAATAAGCAATAACAAACTGTGGACTATTTTGCATATAAAGCAATACGCGATCACCTTTCTTAACCTGGCAATCCTGCTGTAAGAAACCAGCCATTTTCTCAACGTCATTGAGTAAGTCACGATATGTGAGAATTGAGTCGTAATAGACGATGGCAGGTTTATTCGGATACCTTAATGCTGAAATCTCTAGATTAGTTTGGATAGTCGTTTGCGGTACGGTTAAGGTTTTAGCAAGACCTTTGGGCCAATGAGCAAAATGTAATTCAGACATATATACATCTCTTTAAATAATTAATCAGACTAGGATTGGACTGCCCGCCTTTGCCTTATTTGAAACGGACATCCCCCTTTGATTTAGCAGATGGAAGCACCACCATCGACAGCAATAGCTTGACCAGTAATATGGCGCCCTGCCTCAGAAGCCAATAAGATCGCCAAGCCTTTTAAATCTTCCTCGCCACCGATACGCTCAAGCGGAATACGGGCAAGAACGGCATCACCTAATTTATCCATTAAACCATCAGCCATCTTCGATGAGAAAAAGCCTGGGCAAATTGCATTCACATTAATATTGTATTTACCCCACTCCGAAGCAAGCGTTCGCGTAAAGTTAATCGCTGCGGCTTTAGATGTGTTATACGCAATGGTATTCACACCCTTACCAGTTCCGCGTAAACCTGCAATCGAGGCGATATTAATAATTTTGCCACCTTGCGCTGGAATCATATAGCGGCGCCCTACTTCTCGCGATAAATAGAACATGGCGTTAATGTTTAAGTCCATGACTTTATGCCACGCTTCATCTGGATAGGCTTCAGCAGGCGCGCCCCAGGTCGCACCTGCATTATTCACTAAAATATCAATAGCGCCATACTGTTCGAGTACTGTGTCAACAAGCTGCGGAATTTGCTCAAAATTAGACAAATTATTAGGAATTGCTAAAACTGAATAGCCTAAGTCTTCTAGATATTTTTGGGTCTGTGCAAGCTCAGCTTCTTTACGTGCAGTAATCGCTAATTGACAGCCCATCTCACCTAAAGCCTCAGCAGTTTGTAATCCTCCACCACGACACCCACCCGTGATCAAGGCCACTTTTCCTTCAATTTTAAATAATTCTTTTAGGCTCATTCTGTCTCCTTCCGCCTTTTAAATAGTGGTCATTTAAATGACTTCGAATAAACCTGCTGCACCTTGACCACCGCCAATACACATGCTAACAACCACATAGCGAGCACCACGACGCTTACCTTCCAATAAAGCATGGCCTGTTAAGCGTGAGCCCGATACACCATATGGATGGCCCATCGCAATCGCCCCACCATTAACGTTAAGTAGTTCATCTGGAATGCCTAAATAATCACGGCTATACAAGACTTGGCACGCAAACGCTTCATTAATTTCCCATAAACCAATATCAGACACCTTAAGACCTGTACGCTCAAGCAAGCGCGGAATAGCGACTACAGGGCCAATACCCATCTCTTCTGGCTCACAACCTGCCACAGCAAAGCCACGGAAAATACCTAGTGGTTCAATTCCTCGCTGCTCAGCTAATTTGCGATTCATCAGTACGCATGCTGAAGAACCATCCGAGAATTGACTGGCATTACCGGCGGTAACCACACCATTCTCAAGCGCTGGGCGTAAGTTTTTAATACCCTCATAAGTGGTGTCTGCACGAATACCCTCATCCGCAGAAATCGTGACTTCTTTCGTACCAACCAGACCTTTTTCTTTATCAAAAATACCCATGGTGGTAGTCATCGGTACAATTTCTTGGTCAAATAAACCCGCCGCTTGTGCTGCAGCAGCGCGTACCTGACTACGTACACCGTACTCATCTTGTGCCTCTTTGGAGATGCCGTAGCGTTTGGCTACAAGCTCTGCTGTTTGTAGCATGCTCCAGTAAAGTTCAGGCTTATTTTCTAAAATCCATGGATCACGGAACATATGCACATTACGTTCATTCTGCACGCATGAAATACTTTCGACCCCACCAGCAACCATAATAGGTACTTGCTCAGCAACGATACGGTTAGCGGCCATAGCAATAGCTTGTAGACCTGAAGAGCAGAATCGGTTCACACTCACACCTGCTGTTGTCACCGGCAAACCAGCACGAATCGCAATGGCACGAGCAATATTACCGCCTGTTGTACCTTCTAATAAGGTCGCACCCATAATCACGTCCTCAACCTCGGCAGGATCAATTCCTGCACGCTCTACAGCATGTTTTACAGCATGCGCCCCGAGGGTGGCACCGTAAGTCATATTGAAAGCACCTTTCCAAGATTTACCTAAGCCGGTACGGGCGGTTGAAACGATAACTGCTTCTGTCATATTAATCTCCGTTAGTGGATTCTAAGAATTGTATTGATTGAACCTTGCTGTGTGGTTCTGGCTTTAATGTGCATAGATGAAGAACTTACTTCAACTGTCGAATGCTTAACATTCCACTATTAATTCTGCTTTGTGGAACATGATTCTATAAAATTGATAATAACTGGATATACCAACTAAGTAAAGGCTATAATCACATTTATTTAGTATTCCCTTATAAAAATAGTGGTTTTTTTGTAAAATATTATTCCGCAATGCGGAAATAATAGGTATTATGTATTCTATTTATAAATCGAGAAAATATACCGACACAATGGAGCGAGACAATGCTAAACAATACGACCCCAGTAGTGGATATAGACACTAACGCTACTTCGAACCAGAGCATCACTGTTGCTCAGCAAGACATGGCAAGCATCAAGTCAACAGCTATCCCCAGCGGTTTTACACCGTTCGAGACGAAAAGCCGCTTTGTCCAACTATGCGGCCCAATGTATGAAAAAGTCTTTGAAGACAATACGGTTGCTTTAGGCTTATTATTAGAAGAACAACATCTGAATCAACTTGATCTGGCCCATGGCGGTATTTTAATGACGCTCGCTGATAATGCTATGGGGCGTACCTTATCATTTCAGTCCGACTGGCAAAGCAGTTATGTCACCTTAAGCATGAACAGCCAATTTATGCAATCTGCACAATTAGGTGAGTTTATTTATGCGAAAGTTTCCGTTAAACGCAAAGGCCGACGCTTGGTCTTTCTTGAAAGTGAAATTAAATCTGCTGACAAGCTTTTGTTTCATGCGTCGGCGACATTTGCCGTATTGACAAAGAAAGAGTGAAAGCGAGGCCTAAAGCACGTACTTCACCACAGCCCCTAATGGTGCATAAATAAGCCCCATAGCTTGGTAGTCACATGTTGGACGGCCAAAGTATGGGGTCTTTTTAAATCAGCTATAGATTATTTCGAGTCAACTAAAGGCACTCGAACCAACTTACCTTCTTTAACCATCGCAGCGGTTGAGTTATACATCATACTGCCAGTCGTTTCAAAAGCCGAAATTTGGATCGGATTATAAATTGGCTCTAACTTTTTAACCGCCTCATCCATTTTGCTATAAATAGCAGCTAAATCATCCTTGCTATTGGCAAGCTCCATGGCATTAGCAATCACATGAATCATGGCATAATTTAAGATAACTTCACTACTTAAGGCTTTGCCCTTATATTCAGGATGATTTTTTTCGAATTCATCAATGAACGGGATAGACTCAGGTCGTACTTCTTTCACAATAGGCACAATACCAATTGAGTTCTCTAATAGCGAATAGTCACCTAACACACGCTCCATCTCGTTGTACTTCGCTTGATCTGTAAAAATAAAGCCGCCTTTGAAGCCCAACTCACGCGCTTGTTTAGCCACTAAAGCGGTTGGTTCTGATGGACCACCTAACAAGATGACATCTGGCTTATCGGCTAAGGTACGCCCTACACCACTATAGAAGTCAGCCGACGCATTGTAAGACATAGGGTTATGCGATACCACTTCACCACCAGCGGCCTCCCAAGCCTCAGTAAACGCTTTGGTAAATGCTTTACCATAGTCTGTATTCGTTGTTGCCACACCTAGCTTCTTACCGTAAGCCTTCATTTGTGTATCAATAAAGGTCGGGAAGTAGCGCGTGAAAGACTCTGGAATACGCACAGTCAATGGGTTCTTTTTCTCTAGAATTGATGGCAAACTGCTAAAAGCCATAATAATAAAGTTACTCCTCACATTAAATGTTTGAAGCGCAAAAATACCACCTGAATGCGGCACAAAAATAAAGGGCGTTTTATTCTCTTGGACTAAACGACGAGCATTAACCGCGGTTTCTGATGGCGCATATTTATCATCTAACCCTACTAAATTTAGTTTATAGGTTTTACCATCGATGCTCACCCCTTTTTTATTGACATCTTCAACACCTTTGACTAAACCATCCATGACATTTTTGCCATACAACGCAGCGCCACCAC
>CAZIKJ010000252.1:0-3930 GCA_964539685.1 uncultured Pelistega sp. | reverse complement strand
GGTAAAGGCATGCGTATAGTTAACTCATCCGCTGAGTTTCTCGACAATCTGCGCTCATGTAAGCGTGAAGCGATTAGCAGCTTTAGTGATGACCGTGTGCTGATTGAGCGTTACTTAACCAAGCCACGCCATATCGAAATTCAAGTTTTTGCCGACCAAACAGGCAATACAGTGTACTTATTTGAGCGTGATTGCTCAGTTCAACGCCGTCACCAGAAAGTGATTGAAGAAGCACCCGCTCCAGGAATGACGCCTGAGCGTCGCCAAGAGATGGGTGAGGCTGCAGTTGCTGCGGCTAAAGCGGTGGGCTATGTCGGTGCCGGTACCGTAGAGTTTATTGCTGAACCTGATGGTCGCTTCTACTTTATGGAGATGAATACGCGTCTTCAAGTTGAACACCCAGTCACGGAGATGATTACCGGCTTTGACTTAGTGGAATGGCAATTGCGTGTGGCTGCTGGCCTGCCGCTACCTGTCTCACAAGACGAGCTGTTTATTGAAGGTCATGCACTGGAAGTACGTATCTACGCTGAAAACCCTGAGAATGGTTTCTTACCTTCGATTGGCACTTTACGCAACCTACGTCTCCCTGAGCATGTGAAGTTTGAAATTGGCTCAATTCGTGTCGATGGCGGCGTGCGCCAAGGCGATACCATCTCACCATTCTATGATCCGATGATTGCCAAACTCATTGTCTGGGGCGAAGATCGTGAGCAAGCAATTGCCTTGATGCGTCAGGCCTTGGCTGAGACACAAGCAGTTGGCGTGAATACTAACGTGGCCTTCTTAGGTCGCTTAATGAGCAACCCTGCATTTGTCAGTGCTGACTTAGACACCGGTTTAATTGAGAAGAACACTGAGCAGCTTTTACCTGCTCATAAACCCGCTAAAGAAAGCACCTTAGCTTGCTTGCTCGCTGCCCTATTAGCTGAGCGCGGTCAAACCAGTCCTGCTAAGCATCATAGCCAGCAAAGCAGCGACCCTTGGTGCTATAAGGACTCTTGGCGTGTCAGTGCACACCACGTCGAACAATGGCAAGCCGTTGACCAAGACCTTGAATACCGCTTACAACTCAGCCGCGATCAAGATAAGTTTCGCTTTCAAGTCAGTGAGCAAAACTATGACTTTCACTGGTCAGTTCAGGTTGAAGATAATGTCTACCTCTGTCAGATTATCTTAGACGGTAGCAACCATAAAGCGACCGTCATCTTCCACGATAGCCAAGCGTTCATCTTCCAGAATGGCGTAGTGACCGTGGTTGAACTACCTGATGAACTACACGCAGCGGGTGAAGACGGTGGCCATGGTGGTGGTCTAGTGGCACCAATGCCAGGTAAGATTATCGCCTTAGCCGTGAATGTAGGCGATAAGGTCAGCGCAGGTCAGACACTATTGGTGATGGAAGCCATGAAGATGGAGCACTCCATTACCGCCTCAGCCGAAGGTACTGTAGAAGAAATCTTCTATAATATCGGTGATCAAGTCAACGAAGGCGCTGAGTTGATTAAAATTGAGACCTAAACCAATAACTGGGGTAGATCGCGGTGATGACATCTACCCCTACTCCCACACTGAGAAGAGCGCGAATGAATCAACTACCCAAGTTTAGTGCCAATGGTTGGCGCCGCTTAAGCAACGGTATCCTACAGCATGTCAGCGGGGCCGAATTTAAGAAGGCACCGAATGGGGCTGTTGAAATTACTAAAGACTCTCTTGTCGTCTACATTCAAAACTTAAAGCAAGAAGGCGTAGGCGAATCCAAAGCCAAAACCTTATTGCTTAAGTTAGCTCAACAAGCCGAACAGCATTTTGTCGGCTTGCATTAGAGCTTGCGTTAGGGCTTGCGTTAGGGCTTACATTAAAGCAGGTTTAAGCGCTGCTTGGAGCGCTTAGCTTAATTAGCCGCTGATTGAGCAGCGCTCCACTGCACTTATTTGCGCACCTGTGTAATCACCTCATCCAACCATGCCAACATGGTTTGTACTTCTTCGGCCGTGATATTCAGCGCTGGCATAAAGCGCAATAAGTTAGGACGTGGGGCGTTCAAGAGCATTCCTTCAGGGGCTCGGTCACGCGCCGCTTGTACAATCTCATTGCCATCGTCACGATCAAGCATTAAGGCACGTAATAAGCCGACGCCACGCTCGCCCTGCATGCCCCACTTCGCTGATAAGGCTAAAAGCCCCTCAGAGAGTTCCTGAGCACGTTGGTTCACGCTTTGCATAAAGCCCGGCGCATTCAAGACATCGAATACTGCCACACCAGCAGCAGTCATCAATGGGTTACCGTTATAGGTACCGCCTTGATCACCATGCTCAAAGACTGAAACCGCCTCAGTCGCTAATAAAGCCGCTAAAGGCACGCCACTGCCAATACCCTTACCTAGCGTCATAATATCAGGCACGATATCATAATGTTGGTAAGCGAACATGGTGCCACAACGCCCCATACCTGTCTGCACTTCATCCACAATCAATAAGATGCCTTTTTCCGTGGTCAAAGCACGCAATTCTTGCATAAACTCTTGTGTGGCTGGAATAACCCCACCCTCACCTTGTACTGGCTCTAACATCACTGCCACAGTCTGATCATCAATTAAGGCACGCACGGACTCGATATCATTAATATCCGCTTTCGGGAAACCATCGACTTGTGGCGGGAATTTCTTATCCCAACCCTCTTTACCCGAAGCCGACATCGTAGCAATCGTACGACCATGGAAACTATGATCCATGGTGATGATTTTATACGCACCCGCACGCATCTTCTGGCCCCACTTACGAGCCAATTTAATCGCCCCTTCATTCGCCTCAGCACCACTATTGGCAAAGAAGACACGGTCAAAAACCGAAGCCGCTACTAAGCGATTCGCTAAATCAATGGACGGTTGGTTGTAAAAAGCGGGTGATGGATTAATTAAGCGCTTCGCTTGTACATTAATCGCCTCAACCATCTCTTTAGGACAATGACCCAAGCAGTTCACTGCCCATCCTTGGATGACGTCCAAGTAGCGCTTACCTGTATGATCTTCTAACCATGATCCCTCGCCTTTCACAAAGGTTAATTCGGGGCGCGAGGTAATTTCCATTAAAGCCTTAGCGGCTTGTGCATTAAACGTCATTCTCTTTTCCTTTCCAGCAAAGCAATGTATCCACGTATTTTAAGCGGTTTCACTCAAGCGTGTGAATTGTTTAGCGTATTTGCCTCTTTTGACATTTTGATGACTTGGTGAAAAAACCACAGCCTTTTTCGCCCACCATAAAAATTATTTATAAATCAATGGATTAGAAACATTTTACAAACTGAAATGTAAATATCTTGCAAAGACTTGCTCATTTAACAAAAAACACGTACATTTAATGCACGGCATAGATTTTTGCAACGCAAGAATCCTTTTTTATCGATACACCTGTGTATGAGCATATTTTAAGGGGATGATCATGTTCGATGTTCTAGTTTATCTTTTCGAAAATTACTATGCCCCCGAGTCCTGCCCCGAAGCCGATGTATTGGCTAAGCGCCTAATGGCAGCTGGCTTTGAAGATGATGAAATCGACGAGGCCTTAGCTTGGTTATACCAGCTTGCAGAGACCACCGAGCAGTCGCTTGAGCTCAGCAATATGAGCGTTGAGAGCACCCGTGTGTACGCACCTATTGAACGCGATTTCTTAGGTGACGAGTCTATTAACTACTTAAGTTTCCTATCTCAATCTGGTGCCTTACCTGCACCCTTACGTGAAATCGTGATCAATCGCTGTCTGGATATGCCAGCGGATGCCATCTCGCTTGAGCACGTCAAAATCATCACCTTGATGGTGCTATGGAGTCAAGAGGCACAAATTGATCATTTGATTCTTGAAGAACTACTCACTGATGATGAGGATGAACAGTGTATTGATGAATTGCGTCAGCTCATTCTTTATCTTGAGT
>CAZIKJ010000251.1:0-1766 GCA_964539685.1 uncultured Pelistega sp. | reverse complement strand
GTATAATTAAGCAGATATTTTGATGTATTTCTTATCTGCGTGAGTAACTGTCCATGTATAAGTCTGATGTATCCGCCATCCGTGTAGTGCCAATGCCTTTATTAGAAGTGCAGAGCAAGACGCCTGCGGGCTTTCCTTCGCCTGCCGAAGATATGGCCGTGCAGCGTATCGACCTCAATCACATTTTAATCCCTAATCCAGTCTCTACTTTCTACCTCTGTGTGAAGGGGACGAGTATGGAGCGGGCGGGTATTGATGATGGTGATCACTTAATTGTTGATCGTAGCATTACACCGCGCCACAACCATATTGTGATTGCCGAAATTGATGGGGAGATTACCGTGAAGCGCTTGTTTAAGCGCAACGGGCAGCTGCGCTTGAAGGCGGAGAATGTTACCTATCCAGATATCATTCCGCAAGCGGGACAGCAGTGGTCAATTTGGGGCGTGGTGACTTTTATCATCAAGAAGGCGACTTAAGTTGGCCTCAGTGTGCGTCTTAATACTGGGCGCAGGCATCAAGCTTGCTTATCTGAGCATCACGAGAGGCTAGGTTTAATGTTACGTCCAAAACTGACGCTCACTGGTTTCAATATCGCTATTCAAATAAATGAAAATTAGTTAAGGAGAGAGTGATGAGTTATGCCTTAATTGATGGCAATAGTTTTTATTGTAGCTGCGAGCGAGTCTTTCGTCCCTCCTTGAAGGGACGTCCTGTGGTGGTGTTGAGCAATAATGATGGCTGTGCGATTGCGCGTACAGATGAGGCTAAGGCCTTGGGAATTAAGATGGGGGCGCCGTGGTTTCAGATAAAGCATCTGACCCATACGCATAATCTGGTTGCTTTATCGGCCAACTTCCCCTTATATGGCGATATGTCTGATCGCATGATGACGATTCTAGGGCGTTACGCACCCGCCCAAGAAATCTATAGTATTGATGAATCGTTCCTGGACTTTACGGGCTTGCGGGTGAATTTAACAAAGCTTGGCGAGGGTATCCGAGCGCAAGTTTTACAAGAAATCGGTATTCCGACATGTGTGGGCATCGGCCGCACGAAGACCTTGGCGAAGTTAGCTAATCATATGGCTAAGAAACAGACGCAATGGCAGGGGGTATGTGACCTGCATGAGCTGTCACGTTATGAATTAGCCGCTGCGATGGCACAGATTGAAGTGGGGGAGGTATGGGGTGTGGGCCGGCGCTTAAGTAAGCGCTTACAGGGCATGGGGCGTTACACGGTTTTGGATCTAGCAAAATATGCGCCAGACTTAGCTCGTCAAGAATTTTCAGTGAGTTTAGCGAAAACCATTCAAGAGTTACGGGGTATTGCGTGTTTGGAACTCGGTGATATGGTAGAGGCAGCACCGAAGCAACAAATTATGAGTACGCGCTCTTTTGGCGAACCTATGCGTAGCTATGAGGCCTTGGCCGAGGCTATTTCGGAATTTATGGCGATTGCGGCACGCAAATTACGTGCGCAGGGCAGTGAAGCAGGCGCTTTACACGTATTTATTCGTACCAGTCCGTATCGTAAAGAGCCACAATATTATGGTGCGCAACAATCACGTCTCGTACAAAGTAGTGCCGATACCTTATGTTTAACTAAACTGGCGTTACGTGTTTTGAAAGATATCTATCGTCCAGGCTTTAATTACGTTAAGGCAGGTATTATGCTGATGGATTTGCAGTCCGCTCAGCAAGGTCAGCTATCTTTGTTTGCATGGAATGAGGATGAGGAAAGTGCTAAGTTGAGGAGTGATGGGC
>CAZIKJ010000250.1:0-2605 GCA_964539685.1 uncultured Pelistega sp. | reverse complement strand
AATAAGGCACCCTAATGCTTTCTCCTAGTCATGATTAAATATTTCAGCGTTTTTCAGCGATAAAAATCCACAAAGAAATATGTTACCGTGAATTTGTGCTCTAACAAAAGCAAGACTGAATCGCACGATGTTTTTATTTTCATTAATTATTAAAAAGAAAATATTATGTTAGAACTTAAAAACACCTTAAAAAATTTACGTCAAGTTCAAGGTGAGCCTGCTGTCAGTGTATTTATACCTACACACCGTACCTTTCCAGATAATGAGCAAGATTCTATCGCCTTAAAAAATCAACTCAAAACACTTGAAGAACGCTTAACAGCAGAGCACGATAAGCGCACAGTGAAAGCCGTACTGGACCAGATTGATACTGAAATTAAACATTTAAACCATAACTACAATCTTGATACTTTAGCGATTTTTGCCACCCCAGAGCAAGCACAATTAATTCGCCTACCCTTCGATGTAGAAGAGCGAGTCATTATTGATAAGCAATATTCCACCCGTGATTTTATACGTATGCTTTCACACTCTGTTAGTTACTATATTTTAGTCATCACCAGTGAGAAAGCTCGCTTGATTGAAGCGTATGATGATCGCTTAGTGAAAGAAATCACTGAAGACAGTGAGCGCCAGCAAAGCTCAACAGAATTAAACTTTCCCATCATGAATACGAGCTTACCAACGGGCAGTAAGGCTGACCCTACTGGCGCCTCCGATGATGATAAATACCTGAAAGAATTTCTTAACCGTGTTGATAAGAGCTTGCAGCAATTCTATAAGATTGACCCCATGCCCGTTGTCTTGGTCGGTGATGGGCAGAATTTAGGCGCATATGAGAAAGTCTGTGATAAGGCCAATATCATTATCGGTAAAGTCGATAATCTGACTAACTTAAGTGATGCTGAACCACAAAGCTTTGTTGATGGCGTACAAGAAGTCATTACCAACTTACGCACAGAGCGATTTGACGCCGCGAAACAGGAACTCGAGAAAGCACGTGATGCTCGTATGGTTCGTACGGACTTACAGATGATTTACCGCTCAGCACGTGAAGGCAATGCGGTCACCCTACTCGTACGCCAAGGTCATACTGTCCCTGCCATCATTGATGAAGAGAATAATACCTTACTCGTAACAGATGAGCCAACTGGCGAGAATGTGACCGATGATGCGGTGGCCGAAATCATTGAAATTATCAGCAATAACGGCGGCGACATTGTCTTTATGCCAGTTGATCTGATGGACGATAAAGAGCCGATTGCGCTGATCACGCGTTATTAAATCTCCCAGCATACAGTGATCTCCAAAACAGTAGATTTTAGGTCTACATTTAGGCATCACCTCTCTTCAGAATAAGAGAATAAGGGCTTAATGGTTAAATTAAGCCCTTATCACTACGCTTACTTATTCAGCTAAAGACCTCAGTTAAAGACCGCGAAAGCTAAGCTCATTTACTCGGCTAAAGAGCGCGTAAAACTTAATCCACTTACTCAGCTAACGACCACGCAAAACTACACTCTCTTATTCAGCTAAAGATCGCGCGATAATTTCCTTCATCACCTCATTCGAGCCACCGTAAATCTTCGTGACGCGTGAGTTAACGAACATACGTGCAATTGGGTATTCAGTCATATAGCCATAACCGCCGTGCAACTGCAAGCACTCATCAATCACCTCGAATGCCGCCTGTGACACCCACCACTTAGCCATCGCTGCAGTGGTCCCATCGAGCGTACCGTTAAAGTGTTGTTCCATACAAGAATCCACAAAACTCTTGGCAATGGTGGCTTTAGTCTTGCATTCCGCTAGCTTAAAGCGGGTATTTTGCATCTCAATTGATGGTTGTGAGAAGATTTTACGTTCCTTCGTATAAGCAACTGTTTCTTCAACCGCTCGCTCCATCGTTGCAGCACAACCCAGGGCAATTAACATACGCTCTTGGGGTAATTGCTCCATCAACTGAATAAAACCCTTACCTGTTTCTGGGCCTAATAAATTAGCCTTAGGCACTCGAACATTATCAAAGAATAATTCCGAAGTATCTTGACCTTTCAGTCCAATTTTATCCAGGATACGACCACGACGAAAACCTGCTAAATCCTTTGCTTCAACCACAATAATCGATACACCACGTGAGCCTGCATCAGGATCTGTTTTCACCACCACACAGATTAAATCGGCCAGTGCACCATTAGTGATAAACGTCTTCGAGCCATTAATGACCCATTCATCGCCATCAAGCACAGCCGTGGTCTTAATTGATTTCAAATCGGAACCAGCGCCTGGTTCGCTCATGGCAATTGCCCCCACATACTCACCGCTAGCCATCTTAGGCAACCAGTCCAGTTTCTGTTCTTCTGAACCATAGCGCAAAATGTAATGGCCAACAATTGAGCTATGTACACTAGTACTCGGACCAATCGCTAAAGCACGCGCCATCTCAATTGACATAATCGCATCATGGGCGAAAGTGCCACCACCACCACCATATTCTGTTGGAATTGAAGGGCACAATAAGCCGACCTCACCAAAGCGATTCCAAATTTCACGATCCACATGATTTTGCTTTGCCCATGCCATCTCGTGTGGCACGACCTCTTTC
>CAZIKJ010000249.1:0-6630 GCA_964539685.1 uncultured Pelistega sp. | reverse complement strand
ATATAAAGTTGAAATACCTCTATAGATACCAAGAGTTTTAAATTTAATTTCCCCTAATAAACCGCGTTTGCGTAAATTGAAAAATCGTTTACACTGAATACCTATCTCAAAATTTGGAGGAGTTTTTATGCAAAAGAAAGTACTCATTACAGCCTTAACCGCTGTCTTGCTAGTACCTGTAGCCGCACAAGCGAAAACCTTGCGCTGGGCCAGTCAGGGTGACATTCTAACCTTAGACCCACACGCTCAAAACGAAGGTCTGAATATTGCAGCCAGCAGCTACGTATATGAACCTCTCGTTCAGTATGATAAAGACTTTAAAATCACCCCAGCGCTCGCCACCGAATGGGAAACTCCTTCAGATACCGTCTGGCGTTTTAAAATTCGTGAGGGTGTGAAATTCCACGATGGTTCAGACTTTACTGCTGAAGATGCCGCCTTCTCGATTCAACGTGCCATGGCGCCGACCTCTAACTTTAAAGCCTATGTGAATGGTATTAAGGGTGCGCGTGCGCTTGATTCTCATACCCTAGAGATTGAGCTCGCGGGTGCTAACCCTGTGTTATTACGTCAATTGACTAACGTCTTTATGATGAGTAAAGCCTGGTCTGAAGCAAATAATACGGCTCAGCCACAAGACTTTACCAATAAGGAAGAGACCTACTCTGCACGTAATGCTATGGGTACTGGTCCTTATAAATTAGCCTCACGTCAGGTTGATGTGCGTACTGAATACACCGAGAATGAAAACTGGTGGAATAAGGGCAATAAGGTTGGTAACGTCACACGTATCATCTATACACCAATTACACAGAATGCCACCCGTACAGCCGCACTTTTATCAGGTGAAATTGACTTTATCCTTGACCCACCAGCACAAGACTTAGAGCGTATCAAGCAACAAGCCAAAGTAGTTGAAGGCAATGAATACCGCACCATCTATATTGGCTTAGATCAAAAGAGTCCTGAGCTCAAGTACAGCACCTTAAAAGGTAAAAACCCATTTGCTGATGTACGTGTACGTGAAGCCTTATCCTTAGCCATCGACACTGAAGCGATTAAGCGCTCAGTAATGCGTGGCTCGTCTGCTCCGACAGGCACCATGATTGCTCCACAAGTAAATGGTTGGACTGAAGAGTTGGCCAAGCGCGCTAAACCGGACGTGGAAAAAGCCAA
Source organism: uncultured Pelistega sp. (assembly GCA_964539685.1). Lineage (GTDB taxonomy): Bacteria > Pseudomonadota > Gammaproteobacteria > Burkholderiales > Burkholderiaceae_B > Taylorella. Next base: position 5,454 of record CAZIKJ010000249.1, on the reverse strand, counting down.
GGAACTCATCAAAGAAGCAGGCTATCAGCCGAATGAAATTAACTTTACTCTCGACTGTCCAAATAACCGCTACATTAATGACGAAGCGATTTGCCAAGCGATTGCCGCGATGTGGGCACGTATTGGGGTAAAAGCCAACCTGAACTCTATGCCACGTGCGACTTACTTCCCGAAAGTCCAATCCTACGATACCAGCGCTTACTTGTTTGGTTGGGGCGTGCCGACGTTTGATGCACTGTATACCTTACAAAGCTTATTACACAGCAAGGGCGAAGGCGCGGACGGTTCATTTAACTTTGGTAATTACGAAAATGCCGAAGTCGATAAGCTTATCGATATCGTCAAAACAGAAACCAATGAAGAAAAGCGCACTGAGGCCATCCATAAAGCACTTGAAATCCACGCCAAGGAATTCGGGCACCTACCGATTCATGACCAGGTCATCCCTTGGGCCATGGCTAAGAACGTGGATGTTATCCACCGTGCGGATAACCGCTTAACGGTTGATTGGGTGGTTGTTAACGACTAATGAGTAGTCATTAAGAAGCCTTAATTATTATCAACCACACTGAAAGCAAGTCTTAGTACGTTTTTAACCCCCTAAGTTAATACGCTAAGACTTGCGCTATTATTACTTATGCTAGTCTTTCTTATACGCCGCGTGTTACAAGCTATTCTTGTCATGCTGGTCGTCACCCTATTAGCTTTTATCCTCTTTCGTTACGTTGGCGACCCTGTCACGATTATGTTGGGTCAAGACGCAACCGATTTGGACCGCGAGCGCTTGCGCCAAAGCCTCGGCCTAGACCAATCAGCGATGCTGCAATTCTGGAACTTCCTGCAAAACGCCGCTCAAGGCGAATTTGGTCTGTCCTTACGTCAAGGCCAAAGCGTCTCTGAATTAATTAAAGATCGACTACCTGCGACCGTAGAGCTTTCCATCGTTGCTGCTTTTTTAGCGCTGTTTATCGGTCTACCCTTAGGTGTGTACACGGCTCTTAAGCGTAACTCCTGGATTTCACAAGCAATTTTATCATTTTCGCTACTCGGCATTTCTTTACCGACTTTCTTAATCGGTATCTTATTAATTCTGGTTTTCTCCGTGCAGCTAGGCTGGTTGCCGAGTTATGGACGTGGAGAAACGGTACAAATTGGCTGGTGGAGTAGCGGTCTATTGACCTTAGACGGGCTTAAACATCTTATCCTACCTGCCATTACCCTCTGCCTATTCCAGCTCACCTTGATCCTGCGCCTCGTACGCTCGGAGATGCTCGAAGTCCTAAGAGCAGACTATATTAAGTTCGCCCGTGCACGTGGTTTAACCCAACAGGCTATCCACTTTGGTCATGCTTTAAAGAACACCATGATTCCCGTGATTACCATCACAGGTTTACAACTAGGCGGTATTATCGCTTTCTCGATTGTGACGGAGACCGTATTCCAATGGCCTGGCATGGGGCTCTTATTTATCCAAGCCGTGCAATTTGCCGATGTGCCCGTCATGGCCGCTTACCTCTGCTTAATTGCCTTGGTTTTTGTGACCATTAACCTTGTTGTCGATTTACTCTATTTTGTGGTCGACCCGCGATTACGCGTCAGCCTTAACCGCTCAGGAGCTTAACCATGACTATGCTACAACGTTTTTGGGATAGCGATCTGGCGTGGTCTTGGCGCCATTCACCGACCGCAATGTTCGGTACCATTGTCTCTATTGTTTTATTTATTGGTGCCTTTGGAGCACCTTGGTTAGCACCACATAACCCTTTTGACCTGGCCTCTATCGACTTATTTGATGCGCTCCTGCCGCCTGCTTGGGAAGCGGATGGCCAAGTAAAATACCTATTAGGCACCGATAGCCAAGGACGCGATTTATTTTCTTCGCTCCTCTATGGCACCCGCATCTCCTTATTAATTGGTTTTGCCTCGGTGATCTTGGCCATGTTGATTGGCATTCTGCTTGGTCTGCTAGCTGGTTATGCTGGCGGTCGTGTTGAATCCTTTATCATGCGCATGGCTGATGTACAGCTCTCCTTCCCTGCCATCTTAATTGCCTTATTAATTGATGGGGTGGCGCGTGCCGTGGTACCGCAGCATCTTTTGGAATCAATTTCCTTCCCTGTATTAATTGGTGCGATTGCCCTAGCTGGTTGGCCGCAATATGCCCGTACTGTGCGTGGCTCAACCATGGTCGAGAAGAATAAGGAATACGTGCAAGCGGCTAAAGTGATTGGTGTTTCCTCACCACGCATTATGTTAACCCATGTCTTACCGAATGTACTTGGCCCCGTCTTAGTCTTAGCCACCGTGCATTTAGCCACAGCGATTATCACTGAAGCGACTCTGTCCTTCCTCGGTGTAGGCGTACCACCAACCTCTCCTTCGCTAGGCACCTTAATTCGTGTGGGTAATGACTTCCTTTTCTCAGGTGAATGGTGGATTACTATCTTTCCAGGTGTGATGCTCGTACTCTTGGTTCTCTCGGTTAACTTACTCGGCGATTGGTTGCGTGATGCGCTCAATCCGAAACTGAACTAGGTGGTGAACATGAGTACATTATTAGACGTTAAGCAACTGAATGTAGAGTTTCCTACCCGCCGCGGTGTGTTAAAAGCCCTAGACGATGTGTCATTTACCATCGGTCGCGGTGAGGTCTTAGGGGTGGTGGGCGAATCAGGCGCGGGTAAATCACTTACGGGTGCCTCGATTATCGGCCTGCTTGATCCTCCAGGACGTATTAGTAGCGGTGAAATTCACCTAGACGGTCGACGCATTGATAATCTACCGGCCAACGAGATGCGTAAGGTGCGTGGTCGTGAGATTGGGGCGATTTTCCAAGATCCCCTAACTTCCTTAAATCCGCTCTACACCGTGGGTCAGCAGATTGTGCAAACCATACAGACCCATTTAAATCTCAGTCATAAGCAAGCAAAAGACCGTGCCATTGAACTCTTAGAAGCCACGGGCATTCCTGCTGCACGTGAACGTATTGATCACTACCCGCACCAGTTTTCGGGGGGTATGAGACAGCGTGTGGTGATTGCCCTAGCGCTTGCTGCTGAGCCTAAACTCATTGTCGCCGATGAACCGACCACTGCACTCGATGTATCGATTCAAGCACAGATTATTGATTTATTGAAAAAGCTCTGCCGTGAAAATGGCACCTCGGTAATGCTTATTACCCATGATATGGGCGTGATCGCCGAGACAGCCGATCGTGTCGCCGTGATGTATGCTGGCCGTATTATTGAAATTGGCCCTGTGCAAGATGTGATTCAACATGCTCTGCACCCCTATACCAATGGCTTGATGCGCTCGATTCCGACACTCGACCCAAGCATTCATGAACTCGAACAAATCCCAGGCAGTATGCCGCGCTTAAACGCTATTCCCAAAGGCTGTGCTTTCAACCCACGTTGCCCGAAAGTATTCGATAAGTGCTTAGTGGAGCGCCCTGAGTTAATCTCTGTAAGTGGAGGACTTAGTGGCCAGAATGCAGAGGAAAGTAAGGCAAGCCATAACGTCCGTCAAGTTGCCTGTTGGCTACATGAGGAGCTGCGCACATGAGTAGCATAAATAGTATGAATAATATAAGCCCTCCAGGCACTCCAAGTATACCGAGTTCAATAAGCTCAGTTAGCTCAGCAAACACGACAAATGCAGTGAAGAAACAGCCTCTAGTGGAAGTTAATAATATCGCTCGCCACTTCGATGTCTCCCCTGCTTGGTTAGAGCGTGTGATCTATCGTCGCCCAAAACTATTTGTCCGTGCAGTCGATGATGTAAGCTTCACCCTGTATAAGGGAGAGACACTCGCCCTAGTTGGTGAATCAGGCTGTGGTAAATCCACCGTTGCTCGCCTACTCACAGGTTTATATGGTTTAAGCCATGGCAGTATTAAGTTTGATGGGCAAGAGCTCTCGACCATGAATAAGCAAGAAAGCTTAAAGATGCGTCGACGCTTGCAGATGATTTTCCAGGACCCTTATGCTAGCTTAAATCCACGTTGGCGCGTTGGTCGCATTATTGCCGAGCCACTACGCACCCATAGTACCATGAGCCAAGCCGAGCAAGAAGCCCGTGCCGCTGAACTCTTAGAGCAAGTCGGCTTAAGTGCGAGCGATGTAAACCGCTATCCACACCAATTCTCAGGTGGCCAACGTCAGCGTATCTCAATTGCCCGTGCCCTAGCCCTCAACCCAGAGTTTATTGTCTGCGATGAACCAACCTCGGCTCTTGACGTCTCCGTACAAGCTCAGGTACTCAACCTGATGAAGAAGCTGCAAAAAGACCTTGGCTTGAGTTATCTATTTATCTCGCATAACCTGGCCGTGATTCACCATATGGCCGATCGCGTAGGTGTGATGTACCTAGGTAAAATTGTCGAGATCGCCTCACGCGATGAACTCTTTACCAATCCACGCCATCCCTATACCAAGATGTTGCTGGGCGCTATTCCCGATATGACCGGTAGCGGCAAGCGCCGAGTACAAGTTGCTGGTGAAGTCCCTAACCCCCTGAACCCACCGAGTGGCTGTACCTTCCACCCTCGCTGTCCATTAGCCAATGAGAGATGTAAACTGGAAGTGCCGCAGTTAACTGAGTTTCAAGGGATTCAGATTGCGTGTCATGCAGTGCTTGAGGGAAGGGATTGATTGGTGATGAAGATTCAAACACCATCAAGTATGTTGGAACGTGATCTTCAAACCTAGCGCATGTGAGACTTTTAAAACAGTATCAAAGCTTGGATTACCCTCACCTGAAAGTGCCTTATAAAGACTTTCTCGGCCTAAACCTGTTTCTTTGGCAAGTTGAGTCATCCCTCTCGCACGCGCAATAGTTCCTAAAGCTTTGGCGATAAAAGCAGCGTCATTCGGTGCCTCTTCTATACAAGCCTGTAGATAAGCTTGCATATCCTCTTCTGTTTTGAGGTGCTTTGCACTATCCCATTTATGGAGTTTGATAGCCATATTAATTACTCCTCTAATTGTTTTGCTAATTGCTGCGCTAATTTAATATCTTTGTCCTGTGTAGATTTATCTCCACCTACTAAAAGCAAAACAATTTCAAATCCTTTCTGACAATAATAAATCCTATGCCCGGGGCCAAAAAAGAATCTTAATTCACAGACTCCTTCACCTACTGGCTTTGCATCCCCAAAGTGTCCTTCTTCAACTAGGTCGATACGCGCTTGAATCCTAACTTTGGCCTGCTTATCCTTGAGCCTATCAAACCAATCCTCAAATACATCTGTTGTATATATTGTGTACATATTCGACTTGTATCCTATATTATACAATAATATAGCCTAAACACCGGTGTTTGTCAACCTAGTTGGAACGTGAATCATGCCGCCTCTAACGTTTTTTCCTGTTGAATGATCTTCAGGTTTTTATCGGGATTGAGCCAGACTTCTCCAATCGGTTGCCAGTTACGTGTCTGACCTGACCAGCGGGC
>CAZIKJ010000248.1:0-2355 GCA_964539685.1 uncultured Pelistega sp. | reverse complement strand
GTTCAGCACTGTATCGCTGACTTAAAACTTCATCAGTATTTTGTCCAATTTTAGGGGGGGCACTACGATACTCTACAGGCGTGGCTGATAAGTGAAGTGGACTACCAAGCATACGCACGGGGCTATTCTCTGCGGCAAAATCAATCACCATATGACGATGCTCAACCTGCGGCATGCTTAATGCTTCGGCAATATTATTAATCGGCCCACAGGGTACGCCAGCTGCTTCGAATTGGCTTAACCACTCATCACGTGTTTTGCTTAAAAACACCTGCCCCATCATTGGAATAAGCGCCTGACGATTCTGCACGCGTAGAGGATTTCGTGTAAAACGCTCATCCTTATCCCACTCTTGTTGCATGACACGGCATACCGATGCAAATTGTGTATCGTTGCCACAAGCTAAAATAAGATGTTGTGCCTGAGCAACTTCAAATACTTGGTAGGGTACGATATTTGGGTGTTCATTCCCAAGTCTTGGCGGTACTTCACCAGTGGATAAATGATTCATCCCCACATTAGCCGTCATAGCAATGGCACTGTCGAGTAAGGAGACATCAACATGCTGGCCTAAGCCTGTTTTTGCACGTGCCAATAAGGCGGCTTGAATACCGACTGTAAGTTGTAAACCCGCAAATAAATCGACAACCGCAACACCCACTTTATGCGGCAAACCATCACTAGGGCCTGTAATGCTCATTAAGCCACTTAAACCTTGGATAATATAGTCATAACCTGGTTTCGCGCTATCAGGACCCGTTTGACCAAAGCCTGTTAAGGAGGCATAAATCAGACGTGGATTGATTTTTTGTAGAGAAGGGTAGTCAAGGCCATATTTTTTCAAGCCACCCACTTTAAAGTTTTCTACTAAGATATCAGCTTCACGGGCCAAATCACGAATGATTTCCTGACCTTGTTCCTGGCTCATATCAATCGTGACTGATTTTTTATTGCGATTCACAGTGGCAAAGTAGGCCGCTGTACCATCCGAGAAATTCGGTGGTGCCCAGTGACGTGTTTCGTCACCAACTTGTGGACGTTCAACCTTAATTACTTCAGCACCCAGATCGGCTAAAATTTGTGTACAACTGGGACCTGCCAGTACACGTGATAAATCTAAAACTTTAAGACCGCCAAGAGCTGTCGTGTGCTGTGTCATAAGGCTTCCTAGAAAAAACGAAAATTAAATCTGTACGGTAATCAATAAGTGCCGCGTATTACTCAATGAATGCTGCAATTTTGCAAAGCAAGGTTTATGCGTAAACCTCAAATAAGGATGCGGTGATAAGTAAGAAGAGGAGCCAACCTATCTACCCATCACCGCAAACTTGCCAAGAGACTGAGTGGACAAGGGGAGCCACTAAGTCTCAAGTAAAGCGCAAAAGTTTAAGCGAACGCTTGTAAACCAGTTTGTGCACGACCTAAAATCAAGGCGTGTACATCATGGGTACCTTCGTAAGTGTTGACTGCTTCTAAGTTCATCACGTGACGAATAACATGGAACTCATCAGAGATACCGTTACCACCATGCATATCACGAGCAACGCGCGCGATATCTAAGGCTTTACCACAGTTATTACGCTTGATCAGAGAAATCATTTCTGGAGCAGCACGATCTTGTTCCATTAATTGACCAACACGTAATGCAGCTTGTAGACCAAGGCTGATCTCAGTTTGCATATTGGCTAATTTCAGTTGTACGATTTGCGTAGCGGCTAATGGACGGTTAAATTGGATACGATCTAATGTGTACTGACGTGCAGCTTCCCAGCAGAATTCAGCAGCACCCATGGCACCCCAAGCAATACCGTAACGCGCTTTATTTAAGCAACCGAAGGGACCCTTAAGACCGCGAATTTCTGGGAACGCATTCTCTTCAGGTACGAACACCTCGTCCATCACGATTTCACCAGTAATCGATGCACGTAGAGAGAATTTACCCTCAATCTTAGGTGTGCTTAAACCCTTCATACCACGCTCTAGAACGAAACCACGAATTTCGCCTTCGTCATCTTTCGCCCAAACCACTAATACGTCAGCGATAGGGCTGTTGGTAATCCACATCTTGCTACCTGAAATTGAATAACCACCAGGCACTTTCTTAGCACGTGTTTGCATGCTTGCTGGGTCAGAACCCGCATTCGGCTCAGTCAAGCCAAAGCAGCCTACCCATTCACCCTTAGCCAATTTTGGTAGATATTTTTGTTTTTGTGCTTCAGTACCATAAGCATGGATTGGGTGCATCACTAGGCTTGATTGCACACTCATGGCTGAACGATAGCCTGAATCAACACGCTCTACAGCACGGGCAATTAGACCATAAGAGACATAAGACATGCCTGCACACTCATAACC
>CAZIKJ010000247.1:0-12996 GCA_964539685.1 uncultured Pelistega sp. | reverse complement strand
AACTAACGCATTCGCAGAAGACTACCCAAAACATGCTATTACTTTAGTGGTTCCTTACACCGCTGGTGGCCCAACTGACGTGGTTGCCCGTAGCTTAGGTGCTGAGCTAGGCAAAATCCTTAAGCAACCCATTGTTGTTGAAAACAAGACGGGTGCAGGGGGTACAATCGCCCCGACCTATGTTTCAACCTCCAAGCCTGATGGCTATACCTTCCTGATTCACCACAACGGCATGGCAACGGCCACAGCCCTCTATAAAAACCTAAAATACGATCCAGTGAACGGTTTTGAACATGTTGGTGAAGTGGTCGACGTACCAATGACCCTATTAGGCCGTTCTGACTTAGAGCCGAATACATTCGCTGAGTTTGTAGAATATGCCAAGAAGAATGCGGATAAGATTAACCTAGCGAATGCGGGTATTGGCGCTGTTTCTCAACTTTGTGGCACTATGTTACAACACGCTTTAGGCCTAGAGTTCACCACGGTACCGTACCAAGGTGCGGGCCCAGCGATGTCAGCTCTGATTGCTAAACAAGTTGATGTGTTATGTGACCAAACAACAAGTACCATTCCACAAATCGAAGGTAAAACCGTTAAATTATACGGTGTCACAACCCTTAACCGCATTCAAAAACTACCGAATGCGCCAACTCTTGATGAGCAAGGTCTAAAAGGCTTTGAGGTAAAAGTATGGCACGGCATTTACGCACCTAAAGGCACTCCAAAAGAAATTATCACTACCTTCAACACAGCGTTGAAGCAAGCGGTTAAAACCGAAGCCTTCCAGAACAAGATGGCTGAGTTGGGTGCTGAAATCGTGAGTGAAGATCGTATTAGTCCTGAATCACACAAAGCATGGGTCGAGAAAGAAATCGCTAAGTGGACTCCAGTTTTAGAAGCCGCAGGCATGAAGGCTAACTAAACTTCAGCACTGTCATTCTCTCGTATTCTATATACGAAGATGCTGTACGCATAAAGCCCTCATTTTGAGGGCTTTATGCATATAAGGACTTTATCGTACACTGAGATAAGAGACACCACGCTTAGACCAGCTAAAGCCTAGCAAAGGCTTAAGAATGAGTGTAGGCGACACCAGGGCGCAAACTAAACCAACTCGTAAGGCCCTGACCTGGTGCGATATCCACTCCGCCGATTAGCTCAGGGGCATAACGACCACGTAGATTGAAGCTATCGGTCACATTCGCAAAAGGCTCTGCACAAAACCACGCTTGGTTCGCTGGAGCATATAAGACGAAGAAATCCTGCGGCGCACTGGCTTGCATAATCAGTGACTCCTGCTGCGCTGGCCAGCTAATACGTGCCTCATGCTGCCAGCCAACAAATACCGTATCATGCTCCTCTTCCTGCACGCGCAAACCCTGAGCAAGTTTGGTTTGTGCTGGATGATCAATCAGCGCAATCGGCATCACCTCATGATCGCCCTGCCATGCCTGAGCGACTTGAGCCTGAACAAGAGTATGAGCATCACAAGGATAGAAAGGATGATGACCAAAGCCAAAGGGCATACTCTCCTCACCCTGATTGCGCACTACAAGCTCAATACGAAGCCCTTGCTCACTTAAGTGAATAGTCTGTTCTAGGGTAAAGCTAAATGGCCACTCTGCAGTGGCTTGATGGGTAAAATCAAGGATAGCATAGGCACATGTCGACGTATGCTGTGCGCGTTGGGCCGACACATTCTGCAAAGCCTGGCTCAACTCATTCTCTTGGCTCGATTCATGCTGTGAAGCTTGAGGTTGGCACTCACGCAACACCCAAGCCTGATCTCGCACAAAGCCATGTAGACTATGCGGCTGATACGGATCCACGCTAGGATAGTGAATCTCACGCCCTTGATACGAAAAGCGTCCATCACGGATACGACCCGCCCAGGGCGCCATGACAAAACTGGCCATTTCACTAATTGCTCCCGTCGCAATTGCCTGCACAGAAGCGGGACGTAAATAATCAAATCGCTCACCTGCCGAATGGTTTTTATAAAAGGCGGTAATTGCAGCACCAATCGCAGGCGCTATCTCCACGCATAGATCACCACATCGTAATTGAACGATAGTTGATCGACTTAGCTCTGGCATAATGCAGTCCTTGATATTAATAACATAGTGATGACACTAGGTGTCTACAAAATAACGCTGATTGAGCGAGATTAATTTTTTAACACGAAACCATATTTTCTGTGGTTCTTGGCTCCGCTATATGGATGGGTGTTGATAGCCGCTAACTGGCTTCATGACAGCGCAGGCCACCAAACCTCAAGCGGCAAGAATTGCCTGCTCTTTCTGACGCCAAGCTTGGAGCCAGGCTAAACCCTCTCGCGTATGGGCTTGCGGGTTATATTCGCAAGCAATCCAGCCCTGATAGTCAAGCTGCATTAATCGTTCAAATATAAACTCGTAATTTAATTCACCTGTATTAGGCTCATGTCGATCGGGCGCTCCAGCGATCTGAATATGCCCCACATGACCGCTTGGCAAATATTCAGCGAGCTTCGTTGCGACATTGCCTTCACTACGCTGACAATGAAAGAGATCCATCTGCACTTTCACATTATCACGCTGCAAAAGCGCCAGTGCCTGATGTGCCTGAGCCTGTGTATGCAAAAAATACCCTGGCATATTGATGATATTAATCGGCTCAAGTAAAAGCGTGATCCCTGCACTTGCCACCAAATCAGCTGCCGCAGCAACGGTTTCTAGGTATTGCGCTTGAAGTCGGTCTAGCGCTATATCCCTTGGCGCAATACCGGCCATCAGATGTAATTGAGAAGTACCCAATACCAAAGCGTAGTCTAGCGCCTTTTTTACACCATCCAGACACTCTATCTGGCGTCCAGGCAAACAGGCAAGCCCGCGCTCACCCGCCAGCCAATCACCTGCTGGTGTGTTAAACAAAACCTGCTGTATGTCATGAGCCAGTAATTCTGCCTTAATCGCAGAGGCAGACTCTGCATAGGGAAACAAACACTCTACCCCCTTAAAACCATCCTGTGCGGCTTGAGCAAAGCGCTCCATAAAAGGCCATTCCGTATATAACATCGACAGGTTTGCGGCAAATTTCAACATGCTTATAGATCCGTGCTTACAGCCTTATTTCAGTATTTAAATAGCAATAGCCTAGACTTGCCTATAGGCCGCCTTATGCATCCCAGCTAAACATCTTGCCAGGATTCATAATATTCTGCGGATCAAATACCTGCTTGATACGGCGCATTAAATCAATCATATCTTCGCCATGTTCATCACGCAAAAAGTCCATCTTATGTAAGCCAATACCATGCTCGCCAGTACAAGAACCTTCTAAGGTAATCGCCCGTTGCACAAGACGTTGGTTCAAGGCTTCAGCCAGTTGACGCTCACGTTCACTTTCGGGATCGATCATCATCAATACATGGAAATTACCATCACCCACATGCCCCACAATAGTCCACGGCAAAGGCAACTGCGCTAAATCATCTGACGTTTCTATAATACATTGCGCTAAATTCGAAATGGGCACGCAGACATCGGTGGTGATGCTACGCGAGCCTGGGCGCAATTGTAAGCTAGCAAAATAAGCGTTATGACGTGCAGTCCAGAGTCGATTGCGTTCTTCAAGCTGGCTTGCCCATTCAAAATCCGCTCCATTATTATCCTGGCTGATTTCCTTAACCAGTTCAATCTGTTCTTGAATGCCTGTGCTAGAGCCGTGGAATTCAAATAAGAGCAAAGGGCTTTCTTTTAATGTTAAATTGCTATACTTATTCACGGCACGTACAGCATTCGCATCCATAAACTCAACACGACCAATATTGACACCACACTGCTTAATTTGCACGGTACAGTTCACAGCCTCCTCGATACTTGGGAATGCACAGATGGCTGCCGTCACAAACTCTGGGATCGGATAGATACGCACCGTCACTTCAACGATCACCCCTAAGGTACCTTCACTACCAATAAATAGGCGGGTCAAATCGTAACCTGCCGAGCTCTTCATCGCATGACTACTGGTACGGATTAACTTACCATCGGGCGTCACAACTTTCAAAGAAACCACATTCTCACGCATAGTGGCATATTTCACCGCATTCGTACCCGAGGCACGAGTGCTAGCCATACCACCGATTGACGCATTCGCACCTGGATCGATCGGGAAGAATAAACCGGTATCCTTAATCTCATCATTTAATTGCTTTCTCAGCACACCTGGCTCAACCGTAACCGTAAAGTCTTGCGTATTGACACTTAAGACCTTATTCATTTCGCTTAAATCTAAACTAATTCCACCTTCAACAGGTAAGACATGTCCTTCAAGCGAAGAACCTATACCAAAAGGAATCAATGGCAGATTATGCTCACGGCATAGATTTACCGCCGCAATCACATCATCAATTGTCTGCGCATAAATCACCGTATCAGGCAGTACTTTATCGTATGCTGATTCATCCACGCCATGGTGCTCCCGCACCGCTTCAGAGGTGATATAACGCTCAGCAAATTTTGCTTTAAAGGCGGCACTTGCCTGTGCAGTTAAGGGTCTTTTCATGCTCATTATTCCTTCAGAATTCACTTCACTACTTTTATTCAAGCTTATACTATGATGATTTTAATCCACGACACGACCAGCGTTTTGGCGATTATCGGGATTCAGCACCTGACGAATGGTTTGCATCAACGCGATTTGTTCTGGGCTGCGACTATAGTGTAAAAAAGGCTTTTTAATACGGCCAATACCATGTTCCGCAGTAATATTGCCATTATATTCAGCACAAATCTGATAGACCAGCTCTTCCACAGGCAAGAGCTCATCTTCTTTCAACAATCCTGTGGTTAGGTGTAGATTGCCATCACCCAAATGACCGAATAATTGGTTGATTGCCTGTGGGAATTGCGTATTAATCGCCGCTAGCATATGCTCGATAAATACCTGCATATCCTTTAAAGGAATACCAATATCAAACGCCACGAAAGGCTTCACCGCATGCATCACTTCGCTGCTAGAGTCACGCATTTTCCATAAAGCCGCCGCCTGCTCAAGAGTCTGCGGGATAATGACATCTTGCAATAAACCAGTCTCTAGACTCTGCTCTAAAAACTGATTCAGATTTTCTTTCAATGAAGGTCTATCGGCGCCCTCTACCTCAAGCAACACATAAATCGGATACTGACCGTCAAAAGGCACCGCTTGACCGCATGCTTTAGCCGCTGGGATCAGATAGTTGTCCCACATTACCTCAAAACTGGCAAGCTCAGCTAAACTGGCTCGAGCTTGCTTGAGCAATGTTGTCACTGCCGTCAAACCATCTAAGGCAACTAAGGCGGTGTGACGAGCTTGTGGTGCAGGAAATAAACGAAGACTGACTCGCGTGATGATACCGAAGCGGCCTTCGGTGCCAATAAACAGATGCTTTAAATCCAAACCTGTATTATTTTTTAATACACGATTTAACATGTTTAGACACGTACCATCAGGCAAGACCACTTCAAGACCCAAGACTAATTCACGTGTTGTGCCATAACGAAAGACCTTATTACCTCCCGCATTGGTGGCAACATTACCGCCTATTTGACAAGAACCACGGGCACCTAAATCCAGTGGGAAATACCACCCCTGCTCTGCCACTGCCTCATGTAAGTTCTCTAGCACCACGCCTGCTTGTACAATCGCTGTACCACCAACGCTATCTATCTCTTCAATCTGATTTAAGCGCTCCAAGTTGATCACCACATCCCCTGAGTCGGGGCGAGCACCGCCGGCAAGACCCGTTAGCCCACCTTGCACGGTATAGGATAAATCGCACTCGGCACAGGCCTTCACCACACGCACGACCTCTTCAACAGTCGCAGGGCGTATCACAATACTCGGCGAGGCCGCCTCATAGCCACTACTATCAGTACTGTATTTTTCTAATTGATCGGTATCTTGGATGGTAGATATGCCCGCAATTAAGCCAGCAAAACGTGTATTTGTCATGTCGAATCTTCTATTTCTTCATTAAAAAGCAATAAGTGATTTTAAACCATCTCATTACCTCTCGGCTATCGCTTGAGCCGTTGCTTATTGATTATACAAGTTCACAGAACGATGATAATGGCGAGAACTAGCCCATAGCATAGTGTTAAGCAATTTATATGGTGCGCCTAAGACCCGCAGGATTAACAATGAGCCAATAGCAACCGACATGGGCCCGCTATGGTGAGTCTAGACCTCGTAGTGTTAAGCAATTTGTAGTCGAGAGCAATGCTTAAAAATCGTCGCTGCAACGCTATGCGCGACCACTCCCGAAGTTTTGGGATTGTTCGTAGAAGGCAAATTCGTCAGCTCCACACGCATACTCCCTAGGCTACTTTTCACCTCAATCAAGTGCTGATTACGCTGAATCTGCGGATCGGCCACCACGCGCACTTGGGTTTTATCCATGCCTAAACCCGCCATCGCTAAGGTAGCAGCGACATTCAGATTCTTAGGGTATTTCAGTGCGGCTTCCTGAGCCACACCTTGGTAGAGTACGTAACTCTCTTGCAACTGCTCAGGATTGACGCCAAGGGCTTTTAACTCCTCAGTCCAGGCCTGCACAGGCTTGCGTGACTCATAGATTAGTTGTGCGTCTGGGATACGCTTAATGGCTTGCACATAATCCAAGCCAGCTACTGCACCTGATGGGATAATCAGCTTAGCATTACCGATTGTCGCTGCCGCTAACATCTTCTCTCGTTCAGCTTGATCCGCTAAAGCGCCCACTGAACTTACGACAAAAGGGAAGCCGTATTTCATGGTTGCTGATGCATATTGCCAAACCGCCTCCTGACTAGCCGCCTCGATTACAATATCAGGCTTACAGGCCAACATCTTGTGAAAACTGAACATAGGCATTACATAGTTGGGCAAATTGTCTAAAGCCTTAGAACCATCGCGTAAGAGTACGAGCTGCACACAGGGGAAATCTTCTTCCTCCTGCATAATGCGGGCTACCTCTTGGGCAATTGAACCAAAACCAATATAGGCAATTTTGTATGTCATATTCCTTTCCTACTCTTTACTACGATACACAACTGTTAAACTTGATAAATCTACTGATAGCGATTAAAGAAACTGAGCTTTGTAGGCTCTAAAGTCTTTTCGGCTATTTTGTATAAGCACAGTAAAGACGCTACTCAAATGAATGTTTTAGCATCACGTTAAGCTATTTTTATTGTGCAAATAGTGCACCGCAATATTTAATATAGACCATAGTATATTATCAATTTTGCTGCACGTCTCTATTTATTGCTCAATTCAATATTTCGCTTATTTTTCAAATACATATATCCATAAAATCATGAAAAAAGGGAGTATTTTAATGAATACCACGATATATTATTTGCCGCTCAAGATATGTATCTTAGTGCTCGCCTATATATTGAGCGCTTTTTCCATCGCTTGGGCAGATCAGACGCCAAGTAATGATCAGGCAGTGAGTAATGATCTGGCACTGAGTATTATTCAAACTGAAAACCCTACAAATAATGCCGCAGCGCGCCAATGGCCACCAGAAACAGCCAGTCGAAGCTATGCGCAGAATTATAAAGATATGGCCTTAATTCAATGTATCGGCATCGCTTATAAAGACTATCCCCAAGTCAAACAGGATATTGGCGCGTCGGCATCGATTATATTTGCTTGGAGTGACTACGATCTTGAAGAAAGCACTGGTAAAGTGCCAGAGTTGATTGAACAGTATCTCGCACGTCACTATGAACTAAAACCAAATGGAATCAGTGAGCGCGCTAGCATGCCACGCGCAGACCTGATGAAATGCCTAGATATGTACCATGGGCCTGAACTAGAAACCTTCATCAAATTATATGTGCCTTATCCAGAGCGCAGTTTTGAAGAGGACAATCCTGAGCTGTACAATCAATAGGCACACATATTTATACAAAGTTATGCAAAGGGAACTTAGCTAATGCTTGTATAACTGCACGCTGTAGCACAGCTAGCACCCACGAACAAGGAGTAATCTCTTTATGTCACTGATGCAATCCACACACGAACTTCTACTTTCTTTAGGGATTAAACAAGATGCATTGATAGGCGGCAGTCTGCCTGTCTATTCACCTATTGACGGCTCACATATTGCAGACGTGCATGAACATTCACAGGATGAGATACAACAAGCGCTGCAACAAGCTCAGGCTGCTTATTTGGCTTGGCGTACAGTGCCGGCACCCAAACGAGGTGAGTTAATTCGATTACTCGGTGATGAATTACGGACTCATAAAGAAGCACTTGGAATGCTCGTCTCCATTGAAGCAGGCAAAATCATCTCTGAAGGTTTGGGTGAAGTCCAGGAAATGATCGATATCTGTGACTTTGCGGTAGGACTCTCGCGCCAGTTATACGGCCTGACCATTGCCTCGGAACGCCCAGGGCACCGCATGATGGAAACATGGCATCCCTTAGGTGTGGTTGGAGTAATTACGGCCTTTAACTTCCCAGTTGCAGTTTGGTCTTGGAATACGGCATTAGCGCTAGTTTGCGGTAATGCCGTTATCTGGAAGCCATCCGAAAAATCCCCCTTAACAGCATTAGCGACACAAGCAATTTTCCAGAAGGCTTTGGCTCGTTTTGGTGAAGCACCTGAAGGGCTGGCACAATTACTCATCGGTCAACGTGAAGTCGGTGAAACGCTGGTCGATAGCCCCATCGTCGCCTTAGTTTCTGCTACAGGCTCCACCCGCATGGGACGCGAAGTTGCCCCACGAGTGGCCACACGCTTTGGTCGCAGCCTCTTGGAGTTGGGGGGTAATAATGCGATTATCGTCAGTGAGTCAGCTGATTTGCCTATGGCTGTACGCGGCATTGTATTCGGCGCGATTGGTACGGCAGGGCAACGTTGCACCTCTACACGCCGACTCATTGTGCACAAATCGCGCATCGATGAATTAGTAAGCGATCTCAAGAAAGCCTATCAATCGGTAAAGATTGGCAATCCGCTTGAACACGGTACCTTACTAGGCCCCCTTATTGATCAGAACGCATTTGATGCCATGCAGGAAGCCTTACACCAAGCGCAGCAGCAAGGCGGAAATCTTCTCACAGGGGGCCAACGTGCCTTACAAGAGCGCTACCCTGAAGCCTATTATGTAGAGCCCGCCCTTGTGACTATGCCAAATCAAACCGCCATTGTGAAACATGAAACCTTTGCGCCGATCCTTTATGTGATGAGCTATGATGCATTCGATGAGGCAATACGCATGCACAATGATGTGCCGCAAGGCTTGTCTTCGGCGATATTCACGACTAATTTGCTTGAAGCGGAAACATTTCTTTCTGCCGCTGGCTCAGATTGCGGCATTGCTAATGTGAATATCGGTACTTCAGGCGCTGAAATTGGTGGTGCTTTCGGTGGTGAAAAAGAAACAGGCGGCGGACGTGAGTCTGGCTCTGATGCCTGGAAAGCCTATATGCGCCGTGCTACCAATACAATTAATTATTCGAAAGAATTACCCTTGGCCCAAGGCGTGAAATTTGGTGAAGAGTAAGGGCCCGCTCTCACCACTACATCCACTCAAGATTAAGATCCATAAAACGCAAAAAAGCCACCTTTTAACAGGTGGCTTTCTTGTGCTAGACGAGTAAACTAATAAATTAGATTACGCGAACAGCTTCAATCAGACGTACAACATTCCACGATTTAGAGCGTGAAATTGGACGGCCTTCTGCGATTTCCACAGTGTCGCCTTCATTGTATTGATTGTTTTCATCATGCGCTTTGTACTTGTTGGTACGGATCATGATTTTGCCATAAAGAGGATGCTTAACGCGACGCTCAACTTGAACGACGACAGTTTTATCCATCTTGTTGCTAACCACTTTACCGATTAACGTACGTTGGCGTTTTTCGATTTGAGTTTCGCTCATATTACTTTCCTGCCTTCTCGGTCATAACAGTACGTACGCGTGCAATGTCGCGACGTACTTTGCCTAATTGGCTTGTGTTAGAAAGTTGTTGAGTCGCACGTTGCATACGCAAGTTAAATTGTGCTCTCAACAAGCTCTCGAGCTCTTTATTTAGCTCGGTGGCGTCTTTTGAACGTAGTTCACTAGCTTTCATAAAGATCTCCTTAAGAACCTAAGTGACGAGTTACGAACGTCGTCGAAATAGGCAGCTTAGCGGCAGCAAGACGGAATGCTTCACGGGCTAGCTCTTCGCTTACACCGTCCATTTCGTACAATACTTTACCTGGTTGAATTTCAGCGACCCAGAACTCTGGATTACCTTTACCTTTACCCATACGAACTTCAGCAGGTTTCTGTGAAATTGGTTTGTCTGGGAAGATACGAATCCAAATACGGCCACCACGTTTAATATGACGAGTCATAGCACGACGCGCTGCTTCAATTTGACGTGCTGTCAAACGGCCGCGATCAGTTGCTTTAAGACCGAAATCGCCAAAGTTTACGTTAGTACCGCGAGTTGCTAGACCCGTGTTACGGCCTTTGTGCTCCTTGCGGAATTTTCTACGTGCTGGTGATAACATAATTATTCTCCTTCTGCTGCCGGTGCTGCATCAGCAGGTTTGCGGCGGCCACGAGCTGGACGACGTTGATCAGTACGATCACCGCGTGGGCGACGAGTACGACGCTCTTCTTCACGTGGAGCAGCAACTTCTGCAGGCATTTCGCCGTTAGGCAATAAATCACCTTTGTAAACCCAAACTTTGATACCAATGATACCGTAAGTTGTGTGGGCTTCAGATGTTGCATAATCGATGATGGCACGTAGTGTATGTAGAGGTACACGACCTTCACGATACCACTCTGTACGTGCGATTTCGATACCGTTCAAACGACCAGAAGATTGAATCTTGATACCTTGTGCACCTAAACGCATTGCATTTTGCATAGCGCGTTTCATGGCACGACGGAACATGATACGTTTTTCTAGTTGTTGAGCAATCGAATCAGCGATTAATTGAGCATCAACTTCAGGTTTACGGATTTCTTCGATGTTCACATGAACAGGCACACCCATTAGGCGTTGCAAGTCATTTTTCAATGCATCGATGTCATCACCACCTTTACCGATGATCACGCCTGGACGAGCTGAGAAAATCGTAATACGCGCATTCTTAGCTGGACGCTCAATAAGAACGCGACCGACTGAGGCAGCTTTAAGTTTACGCTTTAAGTACTCACGTACACGAACGTCTTCCGCTAACATTGTGCCGAAGTTATCGCCTTCAGCATACCAACGAGAATTCCAGTTACGTGTTACTGCGAGACGGAACCCTGTAGGGTGAATTTTCTGACCCATTATGACTCCTTAAGCGCCGACTTTAACCACAATGTGGCAAGTCTGCTTCTCAATACGGTTACCGCGGCCTTTGGCGCGTGCGGAGAATCGCTTCATTGACTGAGCTTTGTCTACATAAATTGTAGTCACTTTTAACTCGTCAATATCTGCACCATCATTGTGCTCAGCGTTAGCAATTGCTGACTCTAAAGCTTTCTTGATGATACCTGCGGCTTTTTTCTGTGTGAATGTAAGGATATTCAAAGCTTGAACCACAGACTTACCACGGATCATGTCCGCAACAAGACGTGTCTTCTGAGCTGAAATATGTACACCACGAATTACGGCTGTAGTTTCCATCGCTTACCTCTTAGACTTCTTATCCGCAGCGTGACCCTTGTATGTACGGGTATGCGCGAATTCGCCTAGCTTGTGACCAACCATATTTTCGTTAACATAAACAGGTACGTGTTGACGACCGTTATGTACTGCGATTGTCATTCCGATAAAATCAGGAAGGATGGTTGAACGACGCGACCAAGTTTTGATCGGCTTTTTATCTTTTCCTTCAACAGCCGCCTCAACCTTTTTCATAAGGTGAGCATCGACGAAAGGACCTTTTTTAATTGAACGTGACATAGTATATTACCGTCCCTTATTTACGCTTACGACGTGAGACAATCATATTGTCTGTACGCTTGTTACGACGGGTTTTGTAACCTTTAGCAGGTGTACCCCATGGGCTCACAGGTTCACGTGCTTCACCAGTACGGCCTTCACCACCACCGTGTGGGTGATCTACCGGGTTCATGGCAACACCACGAACTGTCGGACGAATACCGCGCCAGCGAACTGCACCGGCTTTACCGATTTGACGTAAACTGTGCTCTTCGTTGCTGACTTCACCGATTGTTGCACGGCAGTCAATATGAACTAAGCGAACTTCGCCAGAACGTAAACGAATTTGAGCGTAAGTACCTTCACGTGCCATTAAAACTGCTGATGTACCTGCAGAGCGAGCGATTTGCGCGCCTTTGCCTGGTTGCATCTCAACGCAGTGGATAGTTGCACCGATAGGAATGTTACGGATTGGCATCGTGTTACCTGGTTTAATAGGTACTTCTTTGCCAGAAATCACTGTCGCGCCAACTTCTAAGTTGCGTGGTGCAATGATGTAACGACGCTCACCGTCCGCGTAGCAAACTAATGCAATACGTGCTGTACGGTTAGGATCGTATTCAATGCGCTCAACTTTAGCGGCGATATCATCTTTATTGCGACGGAAGTCAACAATACGGTAGTGTGATTTATGACCACCCCCACGATGACGCACAGTAATGTGACCGTTATTATTACGACCAGAACCACGTTTTTGTGGCTCTACAAGAGCTGCGTATGGAGC
This sequence comes from uncultured Pelistega sp., assembly GCA_964539685.1. GTDB lineage: Bacteria > Pseudomonadota > Gammaproteobacteria > Burkholderiales > Burkholderiaceae_B > Taylorella. The sequence continues at coordinate 313 of CAZIKJ010000247.1, read as the reverse complement.
ACCTTTATGCAAACCAGGTGTTACCACCTTAAGCATGCCACGGCGACCAGCAGACGTTGGTTTTGTTTTAACTAATGCCATCTTAGTTCACCTCCGAAAAGTCAAGCTCTTGACCTTTTTTCAGAGAAACGTAAGCGATACGATTGGCACGACGACGGCCAACAAAACGACCTGTACGCTTAACTTTACCCATGCGGTTTAGATCCGCGACAGAGTCAACTTCTACTTTAAACAGCATTTCTACACGAGCGGTAACTTCTGGTTTGGTTGCAGCAGTACCCACACGCAAGTCGATTTGTTTCGTTGCACCAAA
>CAZIKJ010000246.1:0-2140 GCA_964539685.1 uncultured Pelistega sp. | reverse complement strand
GAATGAGGTAATGCGCTAAGGTAAGAGTCATTATTGTGCACCCCCTTCTTGTTGAGCAGGCGTCTCAGATTTAATGTTCACTAAGCGAACACGATCCGCCGCTTTAACATGGAGTTGATCCTTCGCTAAAACATATTTACGGTTACGACGTTCACGCAATGTTAGGGCAATCGCAGAAATCATACCAACTAAGAGAATTAAGCCACCGACTTGTACGGCGAATGTATATTCCGTATACATCGCAATACCAAGCGCTAAGGTGTTGTTATAGTCTGCAGGTAAGGCAGCTGGCGTTGGTGTCGCGTAGTACACTGAGCCTAGGACAAAAGCAATCTCAGCGACCATCACACCACCAACTACTAAACCAAGCGGCAAGTAAGTGCGGAAACCACTGCGTAAAGACTCAGGCACCACATCAATCATCATCACCACGAAGAGGAACAGTACCATCACCGCCCCGACGTAGACCACGATTAGTAAGAGACCTAAGAACTCGGCACCAATCAGAATCCATAACATGGCGGCTGTGAAGAACGCTAAGATTAAGTGCAACACGGCGACTACTGGGTGACGTGATAAGACCACGCGCACACCAGCGATAATTAATACCGCTGCCAAAATATAAAAGAGTACAGTTGAAAATATCATCTTATTCACCTGCCTTATCGATATGGCGCATCGGCTTCGCGACGCGCTGCAATTTCGGATTCATATTTATCACCAACCGCTAATAACATCTCTTTCGTGAAGTAGAGGTCTCCGCGCTGTTCACCGTGATACTCGTGAATATGGGTCTCAACAATTGCATCTACTGGACAGCTTTCTTCGCAGAAACCGCAGAAAATACACTTCGTTAAGTCAATATCATAACGAGAGGTACGACGTGAACCGTCTTCGCGCTCTTCAGACTCAATACTAATCGCGACTGCTGGGCAGACCGCTTCACATAATTTACAGGCAATACAACGCTCTTCACCATTCGGGTAGCGACGTTGTGCATGTAGGCCACGGAATCGTGGCGACATCGGGGTCTTCTCATAAGGGTAGCGTAACGTAAATTTACCCTTAAAGAAGTACTTTCCTGTCAGCGCCAAACCCTTGACCAATTCTGTCAAAAACAGGCTACCGAAGAAACTTTTAATTTTACTCATTCTAGTGTCCGCCTATCTTAGTGTTGCCAAATATTGAATGGTGTTTGCATCCAAATGGCTAAAACAACTAACCAAATACCAGTCAATGGGATAAAGATCTTCCAACCTAGACGCATAATCTGGTCATATCGGTAACGTGGGAAACTCGCACGGAACCAGATGAAGAAAGACACCACAAAGAAAGTCTTAATGCCTAACCACAACCAACCTGGCACCCAGTTCAATGGGGCAATATCAATTGGACTTGACCAACCACCTAAGAACATAACGGCTGCCATCGCTGATAATAAAATCATATTCGCATATTCGGCCAAGAAGAACATTGCAAAACCCATGCCTGAGTACTCGACCATGTGACCCGCAACAATTTCAGACTCACCCTCAACCACGTCAAATGGGTGACGGTTAGTTTCAGCCACCGCTGAAATCACATACACAACAAAGAGTGGGAACAGTGGTAACCAGTTCCATGACATGAAGTTAATACCACGGTCGGCGAACCAACCATTCAATTGGCCTTGCACAATGCCGTTCATATTTAATGTTCCTGACACTAATAGAACCGCAAGCAAGACAAAACCAATTGCCAGCTCATAAGAGATCATCTGTGCTGAAGCGCGCATCGCACCTAAGAATGGGTACTTAGAGTTAGATGCCCACCCTGCTAGAATCACCCCATACACACCTACTGAGGTAATTGCCATAACATATAGTAAACCGGCGTTAATATTCGAGAGTACCGCATCAGGACCGAAAGGAATCACGGCCCAAGCCGCTAAAGCTGGAATCAAGGTCACAATCGGCGCCAAGATATACAGTACTTTATTGGCTTTAGCCGGTACGATCACTTCCTTAGTGAGAAGTTTAAGTACGTCAGCAAAAGGCTGCAAAATACCGCCCGGACCTGTACGGTTCGGACCACGACGCACGTGCATATAACCAATCATGCGACGTTCCCATAAGGTAAGGAAGGCCACACAGATAATGAT
>CAZIKJ010000245.1:0-6163 GCA_964539685.1 uncultured Pelistega sp. | reverse complement strand
TTGCCCAAGCTTGGGGCAATTGAGGTAGCGACTTCAGCAACAGTAAGCGGATTATCAAACTGGCGCTGCGAACCATCAGGTAAAGTAATTTGAATCATGGAAAAACCTTAAAAATAAAAAACGCGACTCCCTAAGCCAGGTTGTCGCGTCATGATGTAGAGACTGTTATGGAGCACAAATTTCAAGCACGAGCGCGACTAGAATTATAAAGTCGTAGTTCGTGTCATTGAATAAACCATATATTTCCTTGTCTCTCAAATAAAATTAACTCTGTTATTTTAGCATTTATCTTCAGTGTCGGCACGGTTTCAATAGCTTTTCAAGATAATAAGTCGCTAAAAGTGCCTAGGTGTGGTTATTTCGCCGATTCTATGTCCGTCGTTTCAGCGTATTTGGTAATCCACATACATTTTTAAATAGTGCATGAAACATAATATATTCAAACAATGTTTATAGACATTCAAATACGAGCACCAATAATAGAAACCAAATGTAAATTAAGTAACATAAGGTCTCTAAACAAAGGTTTTAGGTAAAACTTTATTAATATAAAATATTTATTAGGAAATAATGTTTAGTGCAACCTACAATAGGCAATACAGCCTAACAATGCTTAACATTTACTTTGCATCTCTAATGAAAAAGATTTCCCGATACTTTCTACTGATCTCATTCATAGCCTTCACAAGTGCCTGTTCCACAATAGACTCTTATAAAGACAAAGGATTATCTTTTGATGCAAGTTCTCGAGGAGTCGCTGTCAGCACACATGAGCCAATTTTCGTAAAAAGCTCCCCTGCCTTAACTCAAGAAGGTGAAGAATATTTAGATTATATTGCTCAATTAATGAAATCTAAGGCTAGGCGTTCTGCTTTGATTGAGGTTGAGCACGAGAAAATAGGCTCGCGGGCTTTAAACCATGAACTCCATGAAGTACGCTCTCTAACGCTAATGAAAGCCATTGTTGAACGCGGCATTGATAAGTATCGCCTTGCTTTTGTTGAAATCAATCGCAGAAAACCAGTCTATCCTCCATACTCACGAATTATTTTCTTAGATGAAGATATCCGTGATTTTCAGCGCCCACTGTTATTAAGCCAATAAATAGCCTTTGATAACACTAAGCAGGACAATCAGTACCAAGCAGCTCTCTTAATTGCAGCGAAGGTCTGGCGTTCACAATAGAATGTCTGGTGTTCAATCGAGAATATCTGGCGCTCAATCTATTCACTTAGCGTAACACGCTATTTCTTGTTTAACGCAACTTGCTCTGTCCTAGTATGCAGAATGCTTTTTCAGCTGCTATGAAATTTTCAAACTGCTATTAAAAGTAACTAACTGTCATTTGTCATTAAAAATCCACAGAAAAGTCGTATCATTATTAAGTTTGACTACTCAATGAGGTAAAGCATCGTTATGGCTCGTAAAATTTCTAATTTAATTTTAGCGGTAATCTCTGCTTTGATTTTACTTTTTATAGCCATCGCTTTTTATGACGCTTTCACACGCGAGCCAGTAAATCGCGAAATTGAGCTCAGTTCAAGCAGCAGTGGCACCATTAGCTCTGCGGATAATGCACAGCAAAGCGGCACATCCACACCAGCAGATAAACCTCAAAATACCGAGGGAACGCAGACGGCACCAAGTCATGCAACGACAGATACAAGTATAGTGCCTAGCGATAGCACAACACAGAGTGCTTATGATTCAACAACGGATGAGCCTAGTGACACTGCCAACTCAGAGACTGCATCAGAGACAGCAGCAGGCACTAGTGACACGCCTACTATAATTGTGGATAGCACAAGCCCCGATGCATTAAGCACTGATCCTGATACTGCTCAAACCAGTGATCCAAATCATATCTTACGTGAGAAGCCAGAATTACGCGATGCCTTACCGCCTGTGCCTAGTGCACCGCCAAGCACAACAGCCTCCCCACCCGTAAGTACGAGTCAGGATGCCTTTAGCAATAGTGGAGAATCAGGAATCGTTTTACCTCTAAATCCAGCTAGTGGTGCAGACGGAAGCAGCCAATTTCCTGCCCCCGCTAATAGCTTCCCTGCCCCTATTACACCATCAGGTACACATACCCCTATTTCTCCAAGCACAAGCTTCCCCGAGCCTGTCAGCCCAAATCAAACGAACCCAAGTACCCCTTTGCCAAATAATGCACCGAACACTGACTTCCCTGCCCCTTTAGGTTCACTGCAGCAACCTCATACAGCACCCAACGAAGGTAATCTTAATGATTTACCCAAAGCGGAGCTAGGTGCTGCAGCGGCGCTGGCTGCCACAACATTGGCAAGCACAACGCCAAGCAATGATACAGTGTCAAGCGCCAGCACCGAAAATCAGGAAGCACGAACAGCCAACACAACACCGCGTAAAGCTGCTCCTCGGAAAGTCGTTAAGAGAAATACTGACAACTCAGCAGAAGCGAAACAACTTCGTAAGTTACGTAATGAAAAAGACCAATTGCGTCGCTCTCTTGGCCTACAATAAAAAACACGCTACAGATTTCTCCATAGCGTGTTTTTTTTGAGCTTAAACTAAGATAAGGACTTAGTGTCTCGCATTAGAGTCGCCACAATCCGGATTTGACTTACTTGTGGCCAAAGCCTCTTCCGCTAACTTAGCAATTTCCTCTTCACTTAAGGGCGTTGGCATACGCTCTAAAGCAGCCTCAAGTACTTGATCAATCCAACGTACTGGAATGATTTCTAAGCTATTCTTCACATTATCAGGAATTTCCGCAAGGTCTTTCACATTATCATGTGGAATAAGAACAGTCTTGATGCCACCACGATGTGCTGCTAATAGCTTCTCTTTTAGACCGCCAATTTCAAGTACCTCTCCGCGCAAGGTGATCTCGCCTGTCATAGCGACATCAGCACGCACAGGAATCCCCGACAAAGAAGACACTAAAGCTGTCGTAATCGCAATACCAGCTGAAGGACCGTCTTTCGGTGTGGCACCATCAGGTACGTGGATATGGATATCTTTCTTCTCGAACACGCTATCAGCAAAGCCAAAGTGATGGGCACGCGCACGTAAAACGGTGCGAGCAGCCAACATTGACTCTTTCATCACATCACCAAGCGAACCAGTATGCTGAATATTGCCTTTGCCCTTAACGGAGGCGACTTCAATCGTCAGTAAATCACCACCGACTTCAGTCCAAGCTAAGCCAGTCACTTGACCCACTTGATTGTCTTTCTCGGCCATGCCGAAATTAAACTTACGCACACCCAAGAATTCGCTTAAATTCTCGGCCGTCACATGAATTGGCAATTCTAGACCTGGGATACTGCTAGCCGCTTTAGCTCGACGTGTGGTTTTATTCGTGCCAGAGACAGTAATGATTTGCTTAACAACCTTACGGCAAATCTTACTGAGTTCACGTTCTAAACCACGCACCCCAGCTTCACGCGTATAGTAACGCACGATATCACGGATCGCTGACTCATCAATACATAACTCATTCTCAATTAAGCCATTATTCTTAATGAGTTTAGGAATTAAGTGGTCTGTCGCAATATGCAGTTTCTCATCTTCGGTATAGCCTGATAGACGAATCACTTCCATTCGGTCTAATAGTGCTGGAGGAATATTCAGCGTATTACTCGTTGCTACAAACATCACATCCGACAAATCATAATCAACCTCGACATAGTGATCTTGGAAAGTATGGTTCTGTTCGGGGTCTAATACCTCAAGCAAAGCTGATGCGGGGTCGCCACGGAAATCAGTACCCATCTTATCGATCTCATCGAGTAAGAATAAGGGATTACGGACACCGACTTTACCCATATTTTGCAAAATCTTGCCGGGCATCGCACCAATATAGGTACGGCGGTGACCACGAATCTCAGATTCATCACGTACGCCACCTAAGGCCATACGTACATATTTACGATTCGTTGCCTTCGCAATAGATTGGCCTAATGAGGTTTTACCCACGCCTGGAGGTCCAACTAAGCATAGGATTGGAGCTTTCACTTTATCCACGCGTTGTTGTACAGCCAGGTATTCTAAGATGCGCTCTTTAACTTTGTCTAGGCCGAAATGGTCATCGTTCAGGATACCTTCAGCATGAACTAAAGAGTTGTTAACTTTGCTCTTCTTCTTCCACGGCAAACCAATCAGGTGATCAATATAGTTACGGATCACACCTGCCTCAGCAGACATTGGTGACATCAATTTGAGTTTCTTCAGTTCACCATCAACCTTAGCACGCGCTTCTTTAGACATCTGCGCTGCTTCGATTTTCTTCTCGAGCTCTTCGATGTCAGCACCGTCTTCACCTTCGCCTAATTCTTTTTGGATGGCTTTGACTTGCTCATTCAAATAGTAATCACGTTGGCTTTTTTCCATCTGCTTTTTGACGCGACCGCGGATACGGCGCTCAACTTGCAAGATATCGATTTCGGCTTCGATCTGAGTTAAAAGATTATCCAAGCGCTTATTCACATCAAGCTCTTCAAGTAGGGCTTGTTTCTGCTCTTGCTTTAATGGCAAGTGCGAGCTAATGGTATCCGCTAAGCGCTCAGACTCATCGATGCTCGATAGACTAGTCAAAACTTCAGGTGGGATTTTCTTATTAAGCTTTACGTATTGATCAAAAAGATTAATTAAAGTGCGACGCAAAGCTTCAATCTCTGAACCAGCGCGCTTATCCGCAGCGAGTGGCTGTACGGTTGCAACGAAGTGACCATCAGATTCTTTAATATCATCAATACGCGTACGCTGAAGGCCTTCGACCAATACTTTGACAGTGCCATCAGGTAATTTGAGTAATTGCAAGATATTTGCAATAACGCCCATCTTGTAGATATCTTCGGGTTCTGGTTCGTCGGTAGCTGCGGCTTTCTGCGTCACCAACACGACATGATGCGTTTCGGCAGCCATGGCCTTCTCGAGGGCGCTGATAGAGCGAGGACGACCGACAAATAGCGGCATCACCATATGTGGAAAAATCACCACATCGCGCAAAGGCAATAATGGTAATTCAATGATTTCGTCAGCTAATAATTGGCTTGTAGACATGGATTAAATCCTCGAATTTTGATACTTAATGCAAGTAATGTGGAGACGCACTCTCAAATAACAAGAGTGCGCCAAGCCTAAGCTGTAAATAATTTGAAGCGCATGTGCCTTAAGCAGCTTGGTCTTTCTTATTTCCCGCATATATTAATAGGGGTGTACCTTTGCCATCAATAACGGCTTCATCAAGCACGACTTTGGTCACATTCTTCTGTGATGGCAAATCAAACATGGTGCTCATCAATGCGGCCTCAAGGATAGAACGCAGACCACGTGCACCTGTTTTGCGTTTAAGTGCTTTAGCTGCAATCGCATGCAAGGCTTGTGGACGAATTTCAAGCTCGACATCTTCCATGGCAAACAATTTTTCGAATTGCTTAACCAAGGAATTCTTCGGTTCAGTGAGAATCTGCACCAAGGCTTGCTCATCCAATTCTTCCAAAGTGGCGACCACAGGTAAACGACCTACTAACTCTGGAATCAAACCAAATTTAATAATATCTTCAGGCTCTACAGTGCTAAATAGTTCGCCTACACCCTTCTCTAATTTAGACTGAACACTGGCACCAAAGCCGATGCCTGATTTTTCAGTACGGTTTTGAATGACTTTCTCAAGACCATCAAAAGCACCACCCACGATAAAGAGAATATTAGTGGTATTGACTTGGATAAAATCTTGGTTCGGATGTTTACGTCCGCCTTGCGGTGGCACTGAGGCAACTGTACCCTCAATCAATTTGAGTAAAGCTTGTTGTACACCCTCACCTGACACATCGCGTGTAATCGATGGATTGTCTGATTTACGTGAAATTTTATCAATTTCGTCAATATAGATAATCGCTTGCTCCGCTTTCTCTACATCATAGTTACACTTCTGGAGAAGTTTCTGGACGATATTCTCTACGTCTTCACCAACATAGCCCGCCTCGGTCAAGGTAGTCGCATCGGCCATCACGAAAGGAACATCAAGCATGCGCGCAAGGGTCTGCGCCAGCAAGGTCTTACCAGAGCCAGTGGGGCCAATCAGTAAAATATTACTCTTAGCCAGTTCAACCCCATCTTCTTCTTTGATGCTAGCGTGACGAATACGCTTGTAGTGGTTATAAACCGCAACGGC
>CAZIKJ010000244.1:0-5021 GCA_964539685.1 uncultured Pelistega sp. | reverse complement strand
ATGTCTGGCTGTGCTTGTCGAATCGCAGAGCGTGCTTGCAAACATGCTTTCACCAAGGTAAAAGGCAGTTTAACTAAGGTTGCTACACCTTTGCCCCGCACTCCTGCAAAATGCAAAGGCACCAAATCAATTCCTGCCTTAGGCACTAATTTACCTTCCATCTTGCTGGGATTACCTAACCACTTAACTTGCCAACCCTGCGCCTGCAGCTCATGGGCGACTGCTAGCCCAGGCATAATATGCCCACCCGTTCCACCGGCCATAATTAATGCTTTAGGCATACTCATTGATGCTATTTCCCCTATAGGCTTGTTCATTTTGTCCACGCATCATTTTACGATTTTCAAAGTCAACGCGCATCAATAATGCGACAGCAACCAGATTCATTACTAAAGCTGAACCACCATAACTTACTAAGGGCAAGGTTAGTCCCTTAGTCGGTAAGAGACCTAAGCATACGCCTAAATTCACAAATGACTGGGTACCGAACCAGACAGCGATACCTTGTGCGACTAAACCATTAAACTCACGATCCATCGCGATTGCCTGACGACCAATATCTAATCCCTTGCGCACAATAATTATAAACAGCACAATCACCGCCAAGATTCCCACAAAGCCAAGCTCTTCACCAACCACCGCCATAATAAAGTCAGTATGCGCCTCGGGTAAGTAGTGTAATTTCTCAATACTAAAGCCAAGCCCTACACCAAAAAACTCACCACGACCAATCGCGATAAGTGAGTGGCTTAACTGGTAACCAATCGACTGTGCATGCTCCTCACTGAAAGGATCCAAATACGCAAAGATACGTTGCATACGCCAAGGGGTAGCCACAATTAATGCCACAAAACCGACAACGGCGGCAAGCAACATACCGATGAACAGTTTCATACTGGCACCACCCAGGAAGATAATACCAAGCACAATACATACAATCACTAAAGCCGCGCCTAGGTCTGGCTCTTTCAGTAGCAAGAGAACCACGAGCCCTAAAAAACCCAAGGTGATGGGAATCACCCCTTTGAGTTGATGCATGCTTTGTTGCTTGCGCACGGTGTAATAAGCGGCGAATATCACCATGGCCACTTTCATAAATTCGGAGGGTTGGAAATTAATTGGCCCCAAGGGAATCCAACGATAAGCACCATTCACCTGGCGTCCAATAAAAGGCACCAAGACTAGCACAAGTAATACCACACCGACGATATAGATGACCAAGGCTTTCTTCTCCCAAAACTGCATAGGCACTTGGCAGACTAAGAAAGCCACACAGAGACCGGCGACGATAAAGACAAGATGGCGATTAAAGAAGGAAAAGCGGTTAGCATTTACAAACTTCGGCCCGTCCGCTAAGGCGATTGAGGCGGAATAAACCATAATCAGGCCAAAGATCAATAAAGCACCCACTGCGCAGACTAAGAGGAGGTCATAGTCTCGCATTGCCGTGCGCGTTGCACGGTTAGAACGCATTCCACTACGTAAACCCGCCATCACGCTCATAGCATCTTTCCTTGGTCTCGTGCAAGTTGCTCCACGGCCTGGACAAACATCTCGCCACGCTCGTGATAGTTCTTAAACATATCCATGCTGGCACACGCAGGTGATAGGAGCACAACATCACCTTCTTGCGCATGTTGTAAGCTTACACTGACAGCTTCTTCAAGGCTGTTACTAAAAATAATGGGTACGTCGGTGCTGTTTAAGGCATCCGCAATAATTTGACGATCTTGCCCAATCAGAACTAAGGCACGGGCATATTGTTTAACAGGTATGGCTAATGGACTGAAGTCTTGACCCTTGCCTAAGCCACCCGCAATTAAGACAACGCGACGCTCCATGCCTAGCAAGGCTGCTTGGGTAGCGCCGACGTTCGTGCCTTTGGAATCATCAATAAAATCAACACCTTGAATGCTACGAACAAAGACACAGCGATGGGCTTGTGCTTGGTAATCACGTAAGGCGGTTAGCAATGGCGCATACGACAAACCGATCGCACGGCATAAAATCATGGCTGCTAAGGCATTAGCCGCATTATGGCGACCACGCACACGCATTGCATCGGCAGGCATTAAGCGCTTAACTTGGCCGCTTTTGCGGGTTGGGCGCTCGGTGATCTTTTTCTTGCGACCACTACTGACGGGCATATCAAACTCGTCATCATCCATGGCACATAGCCAGCTGATGCCGTTAAGTTGCTCTACGCCCATATCGCCTACTAACTCAGGCATATCTAGGCCGAAGCTGGCCACATGGAGATCATCCATATGTTCAACCATGGCACGAGTCAAAGGGTCATCGCGATTAATCACGGCCAAGTGACTCATCTTAAGTAATTTAGCTTTACTGGCCGCATAATGTTCTAAACTACCATGCCAATCAAGGTGGTCTTGAGTGATATTTAAGACCACCGAGGCGTGTGGTTTTAAGGATTCAGTTGTCACCATCTGGAAGCTGGATAGCTCTAAGACCCAGACGTCAGGCAGTGCTTGTTCTGCCAAGGCTTGCATCAAGGCAGTCAGGGCCGATGGACTAATATTGCCTGCTGCAAGCGCAGTCTTGCCAGCTTGTAGGCACATATCGCGAACCATGGTAGTCACCGTGGTTTTGCCATTCGTTCCTGTGATCGCCAATACGCTAGGCTGATAGTCATGCGCTTGTGCTAAGTCGCTTAAGGCGCGTGCAAATAATTCAATTTCCCCAATAATCTCAACTGAAGCGGCACGTGCCTTATCCAAAAATGCACTTAAGCGTACTTCATTCGGCTCTAAACCAGGACTCAAAACTAAACTATCTACACCTGCTAATACCGCATCGCCATAACATTGCTGCTCGCCTAAGAACCAAGCGTCTTGCGCTAAGCCTAAACTTTGCAAGGCTTCTAAACCTGGTGGTTGTTGACGGGTATCAGCAATCCGTACTTGCGCACCTTGCTGCACGCACCAACGCGCAGCGGCTGAGCCAGTTTCACCTAGGCCGAGAATCAAGATGGTTTTTTGCGCAAGCGTAGATTCAATCATATTATTAACGTAATTTTAGAGTTGAAAGACCAACAAGGACGAGCATAATGGTGATAATCCAAAAGCGTACAACCACCTGAGTTTCTTTCCAGCCACCGACTTCAAAGTGATGGTGTAGTGGCGCCATACGTAGGATGCGACGACCTTCACCAAAACGCTTCTTGGTGTATTTAAACCACATGACTTGTATCATGACGGATAAGGTTTCGACCACGAACACGCCACCCATAATGAAAAACACGATTTCTTGGCGGGTAATCACCGCAATCGTACCCAACATGCCACCTAAGGCTAGTGCACCGACATCGCCCATAAACACTTGGGCAGGATAGGCATTAAACCATAAGAAAGCTAGCCCTGCTCCGCCTAAAGCAGCACACAGCACCATCATCTCAGAGGCACCGGGGATATAAGGGAAAAGCAAGTAGGCAGAATAGTCAACACGACCTACCACATAGGCGAAGATGCCTAAGGCAGCGCCAACCATTACCGTCGGCATAATGGCCAAACCATCAAGGCCATCCGTCAAGTTCACCGCATTACTCGCTCCCACAATGACCATCCAGGTTAAAGCGGCAAAGCCAAACACGCCGAGTGGGTAAGAAACATTCTTGAAAAAAGGCACGATTAAGTCAGCACGTGATGGCAGCGGCATGGTGAATCCGCTAAGTACCCAATCTTTAAATAGCGGCCACAGCTCTGCGTTGGCTGGCACCGATACGGCAAAACTTAAATAAATCGCCGCCACTAAGCCGACCAAAGCTTGCCAGAAGAATTTCTCACGTGAAGACATACCTTCAGGATTGCGATATACCACTTTACGGTAATCATCAATCCAACCAATTGCTCCAAAACCCATAGTGACCAACAAAACGACCCAAACAAAACGATTGCTTAGGTCGGCCCATAATAAGGTACTGATACCAATGGCGATAAGGATTAAAACCCCACCCATGGTCGGCGTACCATTCTTCACCAAGTGCTCTTGCGGACCATATGAACGCACGGCCTGACCAATTTTCAGCTCAGTTAATTTGCGAATCACCTTCGGGCCGAAAAACAAACCAATTGCCATCGCCGTCGCGCACGCGAGCATGGCTCTCAGGGTAATGTACTCAAATACCGCGAAAGCCTTGATACTTCCTGATAAGAGCGAAAACAGTTCGTATAACATGTTTTATTGTCCTAGTTTTGTACTATTTTTTCCGAATCAAGGAGTATAGCGTCAACAATGCGCTCCATGCGCATAAAACGAGAGCCCTTAACTAAAATTGTTTTTTGATCCAATTGTTGTGCATAAGCATGAAGTTCTTCGACGCTATCGAAGTGCTTTGCCGAGTCGCCATAGGCCTGTACTGTACCCTTGGTCGCCTCACCCATGCAAAGCAGATGCGTGATACCTTTTTGCTTAGCGTACGCCCCTATTTCAGCATGCATTTGTGGGCCTTCTTCACCCACTTCACCCATATCCCCAAGTACTAACAGGCTCGGTTGCGGTAAAGTACTTAAGACATCAATCGCCGCCTTGACTGAATCAGGGTTGGCATTATAACTATCATCAATCAAATAATGACCATTGCTCAGTGTGCGCCCCTGCATACGCCCTTTAGCCGCCTTCATTGCCGATAAACCTTGGGCAATCGTCGCTAGAGGAATTTTAATCGCCAAAGCACTGGCTGCAGCGGCTAAAGCATTGCGCACATTATGTGCTCCAGGAATATGTAGATGCACGGGAATACGTGCTTTCGCGACACGTTCTAAACCAGGCACGGGTTCATAATTCAAGATAAAGTGTGTATCCACAGGATTCAATTGAATTTCTGTGGCATACACATTGGCATGATCGGTGCCAAATAAGATTCGTGTCTGTTTTGCCGCTAACTGATCCCAGACCACCGTGAATTCTTCGTCACTTGGATAGACCGCCACGCCTTGTGCTGGTAAAGCCTTAAAGACCTCGCCATTCTCTTGAGCAACGGCGGCAACGCTTTTCATAAACTC
>CAZIKJ010000243.1:0-1887 GCA_964539685.1 uncultured Pelistega sp. | reverse complement strand
GTGCTAAAGTTGGCAATAATATAGCCACTAATTAGCGGGATTAGGCAGATACCGAATTGGAAACAAGCATTAAAAATTGCCGTTGGTTTAGCGCGTTCATGAATGGGATATTGGTCTGAGAACCATGTACTTAAAAGTGGGAAGGCAAAGCTATAACCAAGACCAAAGATACCGCCCGCCAAGATTACGCTAAGGCTACTCGGAAAGAATAAGAACAGATTGCCTAGGGTCATGCAAGCAAAACCAAATCCTACGCCCGTTGCGATCGGATATCGAATAATGTGCTTCACGAGAAATAGACGCGATAAGAATAAAGCTCCCGTCGCTGGCATAAAGTAATAAATCATGGGGATATGATTTTTACTGAGGTAAAGTGCTAAGAAGGAAGCGATAAAGCCCCATAAGAAGCCAACCACAATTACTCCAGACATAGGGAGGTAATTGCTTTTCTTCTTAAATACATCCAAATAAGATGTCTGACTATCCGAGTGAGTTTCCATGGCAGCTGCTGGATCGTCATGTCGAGCAATCCATACTAGGAGTAATAAACCTAAGAGTAATGGAATACCTAGTGTTAAAAATAACCCCTCGATGCCGATCTTGTCATAGTACAGCTCCATGATAGTCGGGCCGATAATGTTCGGTAAGGGGAGCATGCTGGCATAGATGCCGAAGTAGTAGGGGACGTTAGGACCTTGTAAAAGGCTACGTGTAAACAGCATGGCTGATGAGAAAAAGAGCCCGAAACCTAAACCTAAAGTGCCACGTAAAAATGTAAGAAGATAAGGCTGTTCTACACCTGCTTGCATGGCTAAAAAGCAGCAAGAGCAAATAAGCAATCCAGTAATTGCAATCTTAATCGCCCGGAAATTTTGCATTAAGCGGCCAACCACAAGGGTGCCGATAATAGTTGGGACAAAAGGCGAAGACAGGACAAAGCCGATTTTCTCTGTTGAATAGTTGAGGCTATGTAAAACCACGGCTAGATAGGCCAAGGTCGACATGGTCAGAAACGCCAAGAACGTGGCTATGCAAAAGAGAATGTAATGAGAACGCGCCCGCGCACTGACAAAAGATTCCACAACATACTACTCAATAGGGTGATACATCCCTTCAATTCTATACAGGTCCGTAACGATTAGATATCCATATAAAGCGAAGCCCTCGTTCAGCTATATGGAAGATGAGCTGACGACAAGCTGACGCTGTTTTAAAAACAATAGAGTAAGTGGAGGAGGGAGCCGCCTGGCGAATGCGTCAGGCGGCTTTTTTTATGAAAAAGAAGCTTTGCGTTTTTCGGTAAATGCCGAAATGCCTTCTTGTACATCGCTCTCACTGGCACAATCAACGATAAAGTTACGCTCTAGGCTTAAGTGCTCGTCTAAGCTGCGTTGTGTAAACGTGTGATCGAGTAAGTGCTTAACTCTCGCCATGGCTTTGGGTGGACCACTCTGTATGATCTTGATTAGGGCTTGTGCTTGTGTCATCAACTCAGCGTCAGGGTATACCTCATCAACAATGCCTAATTGAAGACACTTTTGTGCATCCAGGGCAGTGTTGCTAAGAAATAATTGCTTAGCGCGAACTGCACCTACACGATTAGCCAATAGATAAGAGCTACCGGCATCGGGTGAGAGTCCAATGGCGGTATAACCACAGCGTAATTTTACGGATTCAGCTGCTAGGACAAAATCAGCAATCAGTGCCAAGCCAATGCCAGCGCCACCGACTGCTCCATTCAGCACAGACACAATAGGAATACCAGACGAAGCAAGTTTCGAGAGGGTCACATTCAAGGGGTCAACGAGGGAAATCGCATAGGCCGGTAAGTCTTCACGCTCTTGGATAAAAGCACGAATATCACCGCCTAAGCAGAAACTTTTTCCC